>JBIIGU010000172.1:0-3627 GCA_044236275.1 Bacteroidia bacterium
TTCTGTGACTCCAATGCTTTGCCGGTTTGGTAAAATGATTTTCCTGTTTGCCAAAGCAGTTGCACACCTTTATCCATATAGTGTGTAAGCTGCTGCTGTATACTTTGATTAATGGTTCGTGCGCCAAGGCTGCCACCTATAATCAGAATGGTTTTTTTATCCGGGCTTAATCCGAAATGCTGGTAAGCTTCTGTTTTATATTTTTCTATCTGATGTAAATCTTGCCTGATTGGATTTCCTGTTTTTATAATTTTACGTGCAGGAAAAAATCTCTCCATGCGATCATATGCAACGCAAATGGTATCAACCCGTTTCTTTAGTATTTTATTGGTGATACCTGCATAGGAATTTTGTTCATGTATTACGGTAGGAATTTTTTTCATGGTAGCTGCATAGAGCATAGCACCGCTTGCATAGCCACCAAAACCAATTGCGGCATCAGGTTGGAATGATTTTATGATACGAAGTGATTTCCAAACACTATATATAACCTTGAAAGGAAACAGTAAATTCCTAATTGATAAGCTTCTTTGCAATCCGCTAATCCATAAGCCTATGATTGAATAACCTGCCTTGGGCACTTTCTCCATCTCCATCCTGTCCTTAGCACCCACAAATAATATATCTGCATCAGGATATTTTTTTTGCAAAGCCTGTGCTACTGCAACCGCAGGATAAATATGTCCTCCTGTGCCACCACCACTGATGATTATTTTAAGTTTTTTATTCATTGCCGGCTATAGGTGTATTTTCTTGAATAGTTTTCTCTGTCTCTATTTCAGGTTCGTCTTGCTCTACATATCTGCTAACGCTCATAATTACACCAAAAGCCACACTCGTAAGTAAAATAGAGGTTCCTCCCTTGCTCACCAGTGGTAAGGTGAGTCCTGTTACCGGAAAAACATTTACGGCAACCGCCATATTAATAAGCGCCTGAAGCACCAGCGAAAAACTTAACCCCACTGCTATTAATGCACCAAATGCTTTGGGGCTTTTTAGTACAATCCGTAGTGCACGATATAGAAAAAACAAATAAAGCATAAGCATAATTAATGCCCCAACCAGTCCATACTCTTCTGCGATGATAGCATAGATGAAATCCGAATATGCCTCAGGAAGAAAATTTCTTTCCGTGCTGTTGCCCGGCCATTTGCCAAATAAGCCACCGCTTGCAATGGCAATCTTTGCATGATCGTTCTGGAAAGTTTTGTCAGGATCTATCTCAACTTTTCCAAAGGATTCTATTCTGTTCTTCCAGGTGAGTAAGCGGCCTGTGCCTTTCAATGCACTTTCTGGCAATAGAAATAAGGTGGTAAAAAACAAACCGCCAGCCAGCGCTACTATTCCGGTAATTAAAAGAAGGTGTTTAATTTTTACCCTGCCAATAAACATAATCAGAAAGCATGTAGAGAAGAGTACCAGTGCAGTTGATAAATTCTCAGGAGCAATAAGCAAGCAGATTGCTGTGATATGGCCAAGAATGGGTAGGAACGTTTTTTTAAAATCATCTATAGTGTCCTGCTTTCTTGATAATTCCCGCGTAACAAACATAATGATAGCAAGCTTGGCTATATCTGATGATTGTATAGTTATGCCGAACAAGTTTACCCATCTTTTGGCACCATTTATCTCAATACCGAAAATGAGTGTATAAATGAGTAGCGGATATGTAATCAAAAGTAGCAGTTTAGACAAACCGATGAAATACTTGTAATGAATGGAGTGAACAAAAAACATGATGAAGAATCCTGCGCAGAGCAAAACAGCCTGCTGCATTAAATAGAATTCTACATTGCCTCCATTCTTTTTATAAGCAAGCGCACCTGTTGAGCTGTATATGGCAAGCAGCCCCCAAATGGAGAGCATAAAAATTACGCCCCACATAAACATATCGCCACGCGGCCTTATGCGTTCCCAGGTACTCATTTTTTTCTTAGAGTGCCTTTACTTCTTTTTTAAACTGACGGCCTCTGTCTTCATAATTTTTAAACAAATCAAACGAAGCGCAAGCAGGAGAAAGTAATACGGCTTCACCCGGCTTAGCAAGTTTCTGTGCCACATGCACTGCTTCATTCATGGAAGTGGTGTTCACAATCATGTCTACTTCGGCTCCAAACGCTTCGTGAATTTTACGGTTGTCGGTTCCAAGGCAAACTATAATGCGTACCTTTTCTTTTACCAGTTCTTTCAACAGCTGATAATCGTTGCCTTTGTCAACACCACCTGCAATCCAGATGGTAGGCTTTTCCATACTTTCCAGCGCATACCAAGCTGAATTAACGTTGGTAGCTTTAGAGTCGTTGATAAACTCAACACCGCCAACGCTCATTACCGGTTCAAGTCGGTGTTCTACATTTTGGAAACTCATCAGGCTTTCGCGAATGGTTTCCTTGCGGATGTTGAGCACCTGACCGATAATGGCAGCAGCCATGGAGTTGTAGCCGTTGTGACGGCCTTTTAGTGATAGTTCATTCATATGCATAGTAAAGGGATTGTTTAATTGTTCAGGTATGGTACAGATCATCAAGCCTTCTTTTACGTAAGCTCCAGGCTGCAAGGCTTTCTCCCATGCAAAGGGTATGAGGGTAGCTTTGCCTTTTATCTGTTCTAAATTTTTTGATGTGAGTTCATCGTCCGCACAATAAATCAGTACATCTTGCTGTAATTGATTCTGTGTGATACGGAATTTGGCATTTATATAATTCTGCAATTGATAGTTATAGCGATCAAGATGGTCAGGTGTGATATTGGTGATTACGCCAATGTCAGCCCTGAAGGCGAACATGTCATCCAGTTGGAAGCTGCTCAGTTCAAGTACAACGTATGCATAATCTCTTTCAAGCAGAATTCGGGCATAACTTGTACCAATGTTTCCGCCTACTGCTACATCAAGTCCAGCAGTTTTTAATACATGATATACCAGTGAAGTAGTTGTGGTTTTGCCGTTGGTACCGGTAATACATATTTTTTTTGCTTGAGAGAATCGGGCTGCAAATTCAATTTCAGAAATTACCGGAATATGTTTGGCAAGAGCTTGTTTAACAACAGGTGCTGAATGAGGAATGCCGGGGCTCTTTATCAGTTCATCGGCATTCAGAATTAATTCAGCTGTATGTCTGCCTTCCTCAAATGCAATGTCGGCCTCTGTCAATTCTTTTCTAAATTCCTCGCCAATCATTCCCATATCACTCACAAATACATCATACCCCTTCCGCTGCGCCAGCAATGCCGCACCGGTTCCGCTTTCTCCGCTTCCTAATATGACGATTCGTTTTGTCAAGCTTATCTGATTTTTAATGTGAGTATGGTGAATATGGCCAGCATGATTCCGATAATCCAGAAGCGTGTTACAATTTTAGATTCGTGATAACCGCTTTTTTGATAATGATGGTGCAAGGGCGACATTTTGAAAAGCCTGTGTTCTCGCGCGTATTCAATGCCGTGTTTGCGTTTCTGGTATTTGAAATAATATACCTGTAGAATCACAGATAAATTTTCAATAAGGAATATCCCACACAGAATAGGTATGAGCAGTTCTTTACGAACCATAAGTGCAAAAGATGCTATGATGCCACCCAATGCAAGACTTCCTGTATCGCCCATGAATACTTGCGCTGGATATGCGTT
>JBIIGU010000173.1:0-3622 GCA_044236275.1 Bacteroidia bacterium
ACTGCTTCCATACTCAACCGCCCAGCCCCAGCCAATGGTAAATTTGTGGTAGCGCAGCATATCCAGCACACCTACTGTAGGAATGGCTACTTTAAATAAATCCGGTCGTTGGGTCATACAAGCACCTACGAGCAAGCCACCATTACTGCCCCCATTGATTGCAAGTTTAGCGGATGAGGTATATTTTTCATGAATCAAATATTCTGCTGCAGCAATAAAATCATCAAATACATTTTGTTTTTTATCAAGCATGCCTGCTTTGTGCCAATCTTCGCCATACTCACCTCCACCTCTTAAATTGGCAATGGCATATACACCACCTTGTTCTAAAAACATCATGCGTGAAATGCTGAAGGATGGAGTAAGGCTTATGTTAAATCCCCCATAGCCATAAAGCAATGTTGGATTTTGGCCGTTTAATTCTATGCCTTTTTTATGCATAATAAACATTGGAATTTTTGTTCCATCTTTTGACGCATAAAAAATCTGTTTGGTTTCATACATCGATGCATCAAAAGCCAATTCTGTTTTTCTGAATAGTTCTGATTTCCCTGTGCTTAAATCATAATGATAAATCTCACCGGGATTGGTAAACGAGGTAAACGTATAAAAGGCTTCTGTATCTTCCGCTTTGCCTGAAATGCCGCTTGCTGTGCCAATCCCGGGTAATGTAATTTCGGTTTTATTTTCTCCGTTCAAATCAAATCGATACAAGCGTGTGCTTGCATCTTTCAGATAGCTGACAAATAGTTTACCTCCGCAGGTTGACGCACCTTCCAGCAAATCGTCAGTTTGCGCAATAACATCTTTCCAGTTTTGAGGTTCCGGTTTTAACGGGTCCACCTCAACTAACCGGTATCGCGGTGCATCTTTATCTGTAATGGCCAGTATTTTGTCGCCTACATTATCAATTACTGAGTAGTTGTTTTCAAAACCTTTAAACAATATTCTAAACGATTTTTCATTTTTAGTTAAATCCTGAATCAGTATTTCAGAGCCGGAGGTTCCCTCGCTGACACTAATAATCAAAAAGCGCTCATCTTCTGTTATACCTGCATTGAAATAGCGCAACGGGTGAGCCTTATCTTCATAAACAAGCTTGTCTTCCGATTGTGGTTTACCTATTTCATGGTAATAAATTTTCATATACTCATTGGCATTGCTAAATTCTTTGCCTTTACCGGGTTCATCATACCTGCTATAATAAAATCCGTTTTTATACCAGGTTGCACCGCTAAATTTAACCCACTGAATCAGGTCGGTTGTTTTTTCTTTGCTTGCCACATTCATCACAAATATCTCATTCCAGTCGCTGCCACTTTTGGCAATGCCTACTGCACAATACTGGTGGTCTTTACTAAAAGTGAAACTTGCCAAAGAAACGGTTCCGTCTTCACTTAATTTGTTGGGATCTAAGAATACTTCAGGTTCTCCTTTTAAACCCTGCTGACGATAAAGTACGCTTTGGTTTTGCAAACCATTGTTTTTAAAGAAGTAGTAATAGTTACCTTCTTTAAATGGAGCTGAATATTTTGGATAGTCCCATATTTGGGTAAGCCTTTTTTTCAGCTGCTCGCGGTAAGGTATTTGGGAAAGATAGTTTTGTGTAACATCATTTTGAGCGTTAACCCAGGCCTGCACATCGGCAGCTGTATCATTCTCCAGCCAGCGATAGGGATCGGCAATATTTGTTCCGAAATAATGATCACTTACATTCTCTTTTTTGCTTTCAGGGTAAGGCTTCATGGCTATTTTTAGTTGTTCTTTTTTTTCGCATGCAATGACTAACGTCATCAGGGTAATAAGGGTTATATTCTTCATTGTATTCATAATTTCTAAATTCAAAAATACCTGATGCGAAAAACATAGCATCACCGCTTATCAAAATGACATTAAATGTAATAGATGGGTAACATCATTTGCACGAATCAGATGGTATTCTTCAGCATTTATATGCACCTCATATAAACAAAGATTACGGTGTTGAAATTGCTCCATCTTTGTTAATGGTTGATTGAGCAGCAAGCATAAGAAGCTCTTCATAGCTCGTCCGTGCATGCAAATCAGGATTTCAGATTCAGGTAGATTTAATATCAGATTCAAGGCACGCTTTTGCCTCTGCTGCATTTCAAAAGGACTCTCACCATTAGGAATTTTGGCGTGCAAATCTCCATTATTCCAATTGTTAATCATTTCCCAATACATGGATTTTTGTTCAGGAGTTTGCTGCTTGCCTTCAAAGTCTCCCCAGCTAATTTCGTTTAACTCCGGCAACATGGTATGTGGTATTCCTTTCTCTATGAATGAGGCAACGCTCTGCCGACTTCTTTTTAGTGCCGAAGTAAAAACATGCTCAAAAGGGTAATGCTGATATGATTGATAAAACGCCTGTGCCTGCTTTATACCTAACTCATTCAGGTTAGTATCTACTCCGCTACCCTGAACAATATTCTGGCGGTTAAACTCTGTTTCACCATGTCTTACTATAAACAGTTTTTTCATGCTTTGTGAGGATACCATCTGTGTTTACTTACACTGTTATGGTGGTGCAGCAAATATAGCAAAGGTTTAGCATGCTCCATCATTGGTTTGTGAAAGGTATACTTGGGATTACTCCCTCGCAATAATTTAAATGTGGCAGTCCGGTTTGGTAGTGTTATTTTATTATTTTGCACACAAATTTATTTATATGTCGGTTTTTAAAGCAGATGGTGTTACGCTGGAAGCCATAAATAAGAGAAATGAGAATACAATGGCCCAATGGATAGGTATTGAGTTTACCGAATTGGGTGTGGACTATCTGAAGGCACGGATGCCTGTCGACCATCGAACAGTTCAGCCATTGCGTGTGGTGAATGGAGGTGCATATTGTGCGCTTGCTGAAACTGTGGGAAGCATGGCAGGTAATTTGTGTATAGACCGCGATAGATATGTTGCACTTGGTCTGGACATTAATGCTAATCATGTGCGCTCAGCATCTAAGGGCTTTGTTCATGGTACGGCAAAACCAATTCACTTAGGACGCACCACTCAAGTGTGGGAAATTCGTATAACTGATGATGAGGATAAGTTATGTTGCATAAGCCGCCTAACCATGTCGGTAATAGAAATTAAACATGATAACCGAGGATTTAATCCGCCAAAGGTTTAAACAGGGCGAGCAATTTAATTTTGCTGCATGCAGGTTGCCCTTCTCAGATACGGTATACTTTTTTTATTCTGATAGGCCTTGCAAACTCGCGCGTTTGCAATATGAAACCAACTCAATAACAGATTTTGTTTTTTCACCTTATGCTGCCGGTAACCAGGCTTATCATATGCAGGCCAATCTCATATATAAAAATGATGCGCCTGTTTATGGATTGGATGCAAAACTCACACCGGTAGATAAACCAATATCTAACACGTATAATTTTGAGGCTGACGAGAATTTTTACAAAGAATACGTTTCTGATATCATCACAGACATCGAAAAAGAGCATACAGATAAAATTGTAGCAGCCCGCGTATTGCGAAGTGCATTGCCTGATTCATTCAGCCATTCAAATTTTTTCTTTAAATTATTGCAGCACTATCCTCATGCAATGGTTTATTATATAAATCATGCTGAGTGGGGATGTTG
>JBIIGU010000174.1:0-3617 GCA_044236275.1 Bacteroidia bacterium
TAATTAATGGTAGGTACAGCGTGCCAGCAGGAGACAAGAAGTTAATTGGTGGACTTATTTCGCACACCCTTAAAACTCGGATTCCTGTAAGAATGGATATTATGGCAGAGCCTATAACCGGATTGAATAAAGGAATAAAAATTAATTATGCGTTGCAAGGCAGGTTCGACAGTACGCAACTTGTTTTTGCATTGGCGCATAAAGAAGTAAGCTCGGATGTTACAGCCGGTGAAAATGCAGGCCAAAAATTGGTACATCACCATGTAGTTAAAACGCTTGAGACCATTCCTGTGCATGCTTCGCAAGGTGTCTATGATTTTTATTTGAATGATGATACTTACAGAAATCTTGGTGATTATCTGGTGATGGTTTTTCTTCAACACCGCAATACTTTGAGGGTTTACGCCACCGAGCAAATCATATTCGGTAAAGGAAACTAAGGCAGTTGCTCTAGTTGAGAAATAAAACTTTGCAGCTTGCTGATGTCTTCATTCAGTTTACTTAATCGCATGCTGTTCTTCTTAAGTCCTTTCTTCTGCTCCTCCCATTCGCTCAATTTTGTTTTGTGATAGGAAACAAAGTTCCGATATGCAAACTTAAAGTAGTTCTGCACATCTCTTTTACTGCTTTCCTCTTTTAAAAGTCGAATATTATCTAACTCTCCTGATTTAAGTTCTGTAGACTGGCGGGTTAATAATACAAACCAAGATATGATGAGGTCGTTACAATTGCTGCCATTAATCCATGTTCTATAAATAAGGTTTAGATCATCGGTATGGCCATATTCCGAAAGAATGCGCCCGCAGGTTCCCGCAAGACTTCTGTTTGTTGATTGAATATTATTTACTGCAGCTTTTACTGCAGCAGAAGAATCAATTGCCTCTAATGCTCCAAGTGCAGCACTCATTACCAAATATGAAGAATCATTCAGCCCCTGCACGCAAATATTTAGTAAGTCTTTGCTTCCGATTTCTTCAATCAGTTCAAATGCCTTTTTTCTTACGGTAGATTTTTCATCTTTTATACAAATATTGCTAATAATCGGAAGTATGGTTTTTATGCTTTGTTCATTTAATCCGTCACACATGCCTAAGGCAAAATGCCTGATTCCATGAAATTCGTATTGAAGCGCATGGGTAAGCAAGGCTATTTTTGTTTCATCGGTTTGCTCAGAAAGTATATCATCTATGGCATTCAGGGCTTGTAATTTATCCATCACCAGCGGTGCCTGATAATATTGTTTTAGCCATTCATCAAACTGTTTGTCTTCTCTGATTATTCCTGGAATAACCTTGTCTGCATCAAAGTTTACAAAATCAATTTTATCGGCTGAGCTAATTCTATAAATTTCTTCTTTTTTGGCTATTGTAAAGTCAAATCTCCTTTTCTTGCCATTGGCATATACATCAATATTTACAGGCAAATCAAAATATCTGAATTTGGAAGAGTCTTGTTTTTGTTTTACAAGCAGGTCTACTTCTTTACCGTTTTCAGAGTAGCGATATTTTACTTCTAATTGCGGATGTCCGCTGCCCAAAAACCATTGATTAAAGAACGGATTAAGGTCTTTGCCACTGCTTTCTTCTAGCGCCATCCTCAGGTCATGTACTTCTACGGTTTTAAATGCATTTTTACGCAGGTAGTTTGCGAGTCCTGCAAAAAAAGCTGAATCGCCAAGTTGATATCTAAGGTAATGCAAAATACAACTTCCCTTTTGGTAGCTTACCACATCAAACACCTCTTCACGGTTTTTATATTGATAACGAATAAGTGGCGTTTGGTGCTTATTAGCTGAGCGCATATAGGCATTGAGGTTATTCTTGAATTCATAATCGGCTTGCATGCGACCGTATTTGTATTCATCCCACAAATAAGAGCAATAGGTAGCAAACGATTCGTTTAAGGAGATATTTGACCATGACTCGCAGGTTACTAAATCACCAAACCAGTGGTGTGCCAGTTCATGCGAAACGGTGCTCTCGTATGTTTCATCTAAATGCTCTCTGCTTGTATGCTGCAAGCCCTGAAAGTGAATAACTGCACCTGTATTTTCCATTGCCCCGCTAACAAAATCTCTAACTACCACCTGCGCATATTTATCCCAAGGATAGTCAAATGAAAAACGTTTAGAGAAGAATTCCATCATTTCCGGTGTTTTGCCAAATATCATGCGGGCATAGCGCGCATACTCTGGTTCTACATAGTAATTAACAGCAATGGAGTCTCTCCAATAATCTTTAACCTCTGCAAAGTTGCCAACCACCAATGCAACCAAATAAGGTGCATGAGGTTTTGTTTGTTTCCATATATCTGTTCTTTTACCTTCAGTAGGTTGGGTACTCATCATCAATTCTCCATTGCTAATGGTTAAATCTTTTTCATCTACCGTTACAGCAATTTCCTGTGTAATTTTTTCATTCGGCAAGTCTATAACAGGAAACCAACCTGAATTGGATTGAGTTTCACCCTGTGTCCATATCTGCCTTGGTTTTCCGGGTGTTTTTCCTGTTGGGTTAATAAAGTAAAGTCCTTTGGCATCTTTAATGGCTGCACTTCCTTCGGCTTCAATTTCTTCAGGCCTGGCCGTATAAACAATATAAATAAAGAACGTATCCTTTTTGCTATAGTATTTATTAAGCTTAATGGAAATTTCTTCATTGTCATAATTATAAGCCAGATTAAGAGTATCTGCTTCATTAATCAAGGCAACACGATGCAGTATAAATTGCTTTGCATCCAGCTTGATTTTATTGATAGGGTAAGCATAAGCGGTAAAAGTACCTATCCATTTACCCAACACATGCTGCTTTTCATAGTTAAAAGATACAGCCAAGTTCATATGAATCATATCGGCTGTGCGAGCAGGTGTTTCATGGTAAGGTGCCTTCATTTGAGCGGCACCCGGCCTTATTTCAAGCTCATTTAAGATTACCTTTTGAACAGGTTCGTTGACTTTTATATTTTTGCTTACTTTGCATGCTCCAAAAAAGGTGGAAGAAAGTAGTATTATGTTTATGCTTTTTCTTATCATTACTTTTATAATCGGGCCCAATTTAAATAAAATAATATAACAGCAAATGCTTAAAGTAAAAGTAGACGATAACCAAACGTTTATAGCAGATCATAAAAATGGTAAGTTGTTTCTTAACGACACTATTGTGGAGGCAAACTGGCAGAAAATTGGTGATCAAAAGTATCACCTGATTTATAAAAATGTTTCTTACACGGTTGAATTGCTGCAGTCTGATGATTCTGCCAAACAACTCACGGTTTTAGTTAATGGAATTAAACATCAGGTTTCGCTAAGTAATAAGTATGATGAACTGCTAAAGCAATTAGGTATGGATAAACTGGCAGGAGCAAAGGTAAATGATGTAAAAGCTCCTATGCCGGGTATGGTATTGCGTTTGCATGTGAAAGAAGGTGATATGATAAAAAAGGGCGATGCATTGCTGGTGCTTGAGGCTATGAAGATGGAAAATGTTATTAAGGCTGCAGGAGATGGGGTTGTTAAGAAAATCAATATATCTGAAAAGACAGCAGTTGAGAAAAATCAAGTGCTGATTGTGTTGGAGTAGTAGATATGATCATGTTGCAATGTGTTTATTTGGTTATGT
>JBIIGU010000005.1:0-13542 GCA_044236275.1 Bacteroidia bacterium
TGGGATTGCGGTGAGTTTATCTCTGCATCTTATAAATTGCAAATTTGTCATCCTCCGGGAGCCCCCTTGTTTCTTATTTTCGGTAGGTTGTTCTCCCTTATGGCAGGAAGCGACTTATCTAAAGTAGCATTTTGGGTAAATATGGTTTCAGCTGTTACCAGTGCGCTAGCAGTAATGTTCTTCTTTTGGACAATTACTCATCTTGCAAAAAAGATATTGGTAAAAGCAGGTGAGGCAACCATGCAGCAAACACTTGCTATTATGGTAAGTGGTTTGGTTGGCGCCCTAACTTTAACCTGGAGCGACACCTTCTGGTTTTCGGCTGTTGAAGCAGAGGTATATGCTTCTTCCAGCTTTTTTACTACCCTAACATTTTGGTGTATTCTAAAATGGGAAAATGTAGCCAATGAAAAACATTCCGATAGATGGCTGGTGCTAATTGCCTACTTCATTGGTCTTGCAATTGGTGTGCATCTTCTAAACCTGTTGGTTATTCCTGCAATTGTATATGTGTACTATTACAAGAAATACACTTTCTCAAATATTGGTTTTATCAAGGCTACTGGAGTTGCAATATTTGCTATTGGCATTGTTCAGTTCGGAATTATTCCTGGCCTTCCATGGTTAATGACGCGGTTGGATTTAATACTTGTTAATTCCATGGGAATGGGCTTTAACAGTGGTGCGTATGCCTTATTATTGCTTCTTTTCGTTGGTGTGGGTTATGGTCTATATTACACTGTAAAAAATAATAAGGTTTTACTTAACACTGCACTCCTGTGTGTTTCATTTATCATCATCGGATATTCATCTTACGCTATGATATTAATTCGTTCGGCTGCCAATCCGCCAATTGATATGAATGATCCGGAGCATCCTTTTACCTTGCTATCATACCTTAACCGTGAGCAGTATGGTGAAAATCCGCTTCTTTATGGCCAGTATTTTTATGCTAAAGTAATTGATGTTAAAAAAGGTGCCATGCAATACCGCAAAGGAGAAGATGGTAAATACCAGGAAGCAGGGCCTAAGCTTAGTCGTGTTTATGATCCTAGGGATTGTACGATTTTACCACGCATGTGGGCCGACAGACCAGATTATGTGCAGGCATATCGCCAATGGGAAAATATTCCTGAAGGCAAGCGTGCTACTTTTGGCAAGAATTTACATTTCTTCTGGACTTACCAGATGAGTTTTATGTATTTCAGATACTTTGCCTGGAACTTTGTGGGTCGCCAAAATGATGAACAAGGCTTTGGAGATGTTACCCGTGGTAACTGGAAAACGGGTATTGCATTTATTGATGAAATGTTCCTTGGGCCTCAATCAAATATTCCTGATTCAATTTCTAAGAACAAGGCAAATAACAGCTATTTCGGATTGCCCTTATTGCTCGGTATTATAGGATTGATTTGGCACTTCAAAAGAAAGCGCGAAGATGCACTTGTGGTTACAACCTTGTTTTTATTTACCGGAGCATTCATAATTTTATATTTGAATTTCCCTGCCCATCAGCCACGTGAGCGAGATTATGCTTATGTGGGTTCATACCAAACCTTTATAATTTGGATAGGATTGGGTGTACTTGCCTTAATAGATTGGCTTTCGAAAAAGATGAATCTGATGATGGCAACGGGTTTGGTTAGTGTTGCAACAATTTTGGGAGTTCCTGTATTAATGGCAAACCAAAACTGGGATGATCATAACAGAAGCAACCGTTATACTGCACTTGATTTTGCCAGCAATTATCTAAACTCCTGCCCGCCAAATGCAATACTTTTTACAAATGGAGACAACGATACTTATCCATTGTGGTATGCGCAAAATGTTGAGGGTATTCGTTCAGATATCCGTGTTATTAACCTGAGTTTGTTAAATACAGACTGGTATGCCAATATGCTAAAGCGTAAGGTATATGATTCAGAACCGGTACCTTTCAGTATGACACCGGATAAATATATTCAAGGTGTAAGAGATTATGTGATGTATTATAACAGGCCTGAAATTGAAGAGAGATATGGCATCAACCAAACAGATTATTATCCATTGAAGAATATCATGGCATTTATTAATGATGATAATGATCCGCTTGCCAAACTTACTTCACAAGGCGGTGAAACATACAATTACTATCCAACAAAAAAATTCTTTGTCCCTGTAAGTAAAGAGCAGGTGCTAAAGGCCGGTGCAGTAAGGCCCGAAGATGCTTCTTTAATTGTTGACAGCATCAAATGGGAGATAGGCAATAACAATTTAATGAAGGCTGATTTGATTACGTTGGACATCGTTGCCTCAACCGACTGGACACGACCTATTTGTTTTGCCATTACAACCGGCAGTGACGTATATCTGAATATGCAGAATTATTTCCAGATAAACGGATTGGTTTATCAATTGGTGCCAATACTCAATACACAAGGAACTGACGGAACCATGGGGCGCATCAATACAAATATTTTGTATGATAACGTTATGAATAAATTTAAATGGGGCAATATGGATAAGCCGGGTGTTTATCTGGATGAAACCATTTTGCGCCAAACCAAAAACCTGCGCAACTTGTTTTACAGACTGGCTATGCGTTTAATTGAGGAAGGCAAAAAAGACACTGCAGTTAAAGTTCTTGACCGTTGTTTAGAAGTAATGCCTGAAGAAAATGTTCCTTATGATGTATTTGTTATTAGGTTAGCTGAGGCTTATTATGCCGCAGGTAAGCCTGAAAAAGCCAATGCGTTGGTTAAAGAGGTTGCAAAAATATCTGAAGAGAAATACGTTTATTATAACTCATTCAGAGGAACAAAAAAATTAAGCAGTGTAAAACAGGATATTCAGGAAAACGTTCAAATATTTGGTTATTGCCAACAAGTGGCCGAAATTAATCAGCAAAAGACATTGGCTGATGAGTTGCGTAATAAGATGATGCAACTGCAAATGCCACTGGAATAAAATAAAGCATTGTATATTCGAAGCCCTTCTATACTTAGAAAGGGCTTCATTTTTTATGAACGAGCGCAAAAAAGAACATACCCATATTTACGGCATTCACGCTGTGAATGAAGCATTGAGCAGCGGCACGGAGCTAAACAAAATCATTATACAAAAAGGCTTAAGAAACCCTGTCATTGATGAAACCATAAAAGCGGCCCGCAAGCGTGGCATACCGGTTCAGTTTGTGCCAAAAGAATCGGCTGTATTTCCTGCTAACAGAAATCATCAGGGAATTATTGCTACTATTTCGCCTGTTATTTATCAAAAGCTTGAAGACATCATACCTCAGTTGTATGAGGAAGGAAAAACCCCATTTATTCTGGTACTTGATCATATAACAGATGTAAGAAATTTTGGAGCCATAGCACGCACCGCATATTGCGGAGGTGTTCATGCTATTGTTATACCTGAACAGGGAGGTGCTCCGGTAAATGAAGATGCTATTAAAACATCTGCAGGTGCGTTGATGAAAATTGCCGTATGCAGGGAGAAGAACTATAAAACCCTTATGGAACTGCTTAACCAAAGCGGCATACAAACAGTAGGATGTACAGAAAAAGCAAACAAAGACTTACCTTTTGTTGATTTAACTGAACCATTGGCTATTATTATGGGTAATGAGGAAACAGGAATTAGCAATGAGGTATTACGCAAATGTGCTGTATTGGCAAAGATACCATTAGAGCTGGGCGTCTCCTCGCTCAATGTTTCGGTTGCTGCAGGAATTGCTGTTTATGAAACAGTAAGGCAGCGAATGTCTTAGTTTAATCCATACTCACTTAACAACCACACAAGCGCAGCCATTGAGGCTGCACCTAACTCAAGCTCTCGTTTGTTTACCTTATCAAAGGTATCAATTGAGGTATGATGATAATCAAAATACCTTTGAGAATCGGGAACCAGGCCAATGGTAACAGCCCCTTGTTTGCTAAGCGGACCAATATCTGCGCCTCCTCCGGGCCATGTAATTTTTTCAATGCCGTAAGGTTTTAGCAAGGGCAGCCAGTTTTGAAAACGTGTCATGGTATCGCCATGGGCACTACAGTTAAAACCTCTGGGTGTAAATCCGCCTGCATCGCTCTCAATGGCAGCAAGGTGTTTTTCTTTATTGGCGGCAGCCAGCTCGGCATATTTTAAACCACCACGAAGTCCGTTTTCTTCATTCATAAATAACACGCACCTGATGCTTCTTTTAGGTTTTATGCCAAGAGATTTAAACAGGCGTAACACTTCTACACTTTGCACGCAACCTGCACCATCATCGTGGGCTCCGTCTCCGTTATCCCATGAATCTAAGTGCCCGCCCACCACTATAATTTCATTAGGTTTTACACTACCTTTTATCTCACCAATTACATTGAATGATTTTTCTTCAGCCAGCATTCGGCAGTTTTGTTTAAAATAAAATTTTACACTACCGCCCACACGTAAACGAAGGGTTTTACTTAGCTCTTCTGCGCCTTTTGTGCTAATGGCACAAGCCGGTATTTTAGGGAAGGAGTCGTTATAATTCATGGCACCAGTATGCGGATGATCATCTAAGGCAAGTGTCATGGAGCGAACCACAACGCCAAGAGCACCATATTTGGCAGCAATGCTTGCACCCCTTGAGCGCTGATCTACAGCACCTCCATAGGCAGTGCCGGTATGAATATGAATGGGGTCCATTGGCCTGTTAAAGAATACAATTTTACCCTGAATTTTTTCGCGGCCTAATTTTTCTACCTCTTCTAAACTCTTCACCTCTATCACTTGTGCTTCAATTCCTGGCTCAGGGGTACCAACTGAGTTACCCAGAGCGCAGATGTTCATTGGAATCCTTTCTTTGCCAGTTATCAATGCAGCCTGCTCTTTTTCTCCACGCACCCAATGCGGTACCATAACCTCTTGCAGCCATACAGAATCAAATCCATAAGTGGCCATGGTTTGTTTCATATAGTTTACAGCAGCAGCAGCTTCAGGTGAGCCGCTTAGCCTTCCCCCAATGTGGTTGCTCAGGTAATCAAGTGTTTGATAGCATTGGCCTTTTGTAAGCTCTTCAGTAAATATATTTCTTATTTGCAGCGAGTCGTTTGTTTGCGCTGAAGTTTGTAACTGCATTGACAGAATGAAAGCGAAAAAGATGATTAGTGGCTTCACGATTATGGTTGTTTAATAAATTTTAGAACATAGATAGGGCTCTTCTCTTCAGTATATAATTCAATAAGATATTGGCCTGCTTTTAGTGTGGCAATATCAATACGGTTGTTTAATAGCAACTCAGACTTTACTTCTCTACCCAAATAATCCAGAATTTTTATTTGCCACTTATTCTTGGCTAAGCCATCCAGCAGAATGGTTGTTTGAGCAGGGTTTGGATAAATAATAGGGTTAGTAGAAGCAGGATTTTCTATTTGGCCAACCCAACCGGTTTCTTTATTCAAACTATCAACCCACTTCAGTATCCAGTTATCAGGATCTAATGCAATATTGCCAATAGCCCTACCTATATTTACCTCATAGGTTTCTATGCGTTTAAAGTGATTAAGGTAGATTGTGGTGTCGCCTCCTCCAACAAAATATAATCGGTAAGGAACAGGAAGGGTAAAAAGTGTGGTATCAGAATTTGAGCTATTCTTTTGTTTGGATTCAAGAAAAAACGAATCGCCTATTTGGTTCCATTTTAAGGTGAAAATGGGAATGCCTTTTGCATAATACCATTGGTTAAAAAAGTAGGTAAAGTCCTTTCCTGAAAGTTCTTCGGTTAGCGCCTTAAATTGAATGGTATTTGCAGTACCATATTTGAAACGATTGATATAAGTGGTAAGAAGATTAAAAAACAAACTGTCATTTTGCAAAAGGTAGCGAAGCGTGTGCAGCACGGCTGCCCCTTTTCTGTAGGTGGTGCGGTAATCAAAAATGCGGCCCACATCCGTAGTGTCATCTACCCATAAACTCAATTGTGTATTGTAGCGTGCATTGGTGTGAATATTGCTCATGATTTGTGTGGCCTGAGATGGTCTTAAAAATTCATAAGCCAAGTATTCGCAATACGAAGCAAAGCCTTCGTTAAGCCAAATATCTTGCCAGTTGCTACAGGTTACTGCATCACCAAACCACTGGTGCCCCAGTTCATGTGCCACAATATCAAAATTAAATATACCTTGGGTGGTAAGGGTTTGGTGTTCCATTCCTCCTGAAAAAGGAGCCATTGCATGGCCATATTTTTCTTCGTAAAACGGATATAAGCCAAATTTTGCCGAGAATGCTTCGAGCATTGGCCCGGTAGAGAAAATGATATCCTTGTTGTTATTAAAAGCAGCAGGGTTGCTGTAAATAAAATTCTGAATAAATAATGAGTCGGTTCGGCCTGCGGGCTTTGCATACTGGTTGTATTGCCTGTAATTGCCAACAGCAACAGATACCAAGTAATAGGCTATTGGGTATGAGGAACGCCAATGATAGCGAACCTTGCCTCCGGGTAAATTTTCAGTACTGATAAGCCTGCCATGAGAGGCACCGGTATTGGGCGCACTGGTAATGATGGTTACCCAAACTGAATCTAGTTTATCTTGCAACGATTGTTTGCACGGCCACCATTCATAGGCAGAGTAAGGTTGGCTCAGCGACCAAGTGATTCGGTTGCCGTAAGTTGGTGAGGCCCGATTATTAAAGCCGGCAACACCTGCTGCCGATTTTGCACCTCTTGTTGGCATGCCATGATAGTAAATAACAAATATTATTTGCTCATCAGGTTGCAATTGCCTAGTGGGTATTATGGTAATTAAATGACCGTTTCTGGAGTATGTGCTAATATCAACACCGGTAATGGAATCAACTATCAGCGTATCGTGTAGTTCAATTAAAATAGAATCTAAGACTTGCTTTATCTGTATAGTGGTTTGTGCGCTTCCCTGCAGATATGTGCTTGCTGTATCAATCTCAAGTTGCAGATGAACAAAGCGCATGTCATACTTTTCCATTTGCATGGTTTGCTCAGCTGTTGCATTTACTTCAACGGATAAGGATTGCCTAATTTTACCTTCAAAACAAGCATGTTGGGCATAAGCATAGCTTTGAAGCAGTAATAAAATAAGTAACCCTCTCATGAATAAAAGTTTTCTCCTTTCAGGTATTTTGTTTTGAGCAGCGGACATACTTTATAGCGCTCGTCATGGGTATCCTGATATAGAGCTTCCAATGTTTCGTATACATGTTTAATCCCAATCTTATCTGCCCATTCAAATGGTCCCATGGGGTAATTGGTTCCCAGTTTCATAGCCGTATCAATATCATGAATTTCTGCCGTACCCTCCTGTACCGTGTAGCAGGCCTCATTCATTATCATAAATAAAATACGAGGTGTAACCATGCCTGTTCTGTCCTGAACAAGCTGATATGGGCTGCCCAAAGAGGCCATGCAGGTAAGCAATGAATTTTCATCAGATTTCTGATAAGCGGATACCTCTAGCATATTTCGGTTTATAAATCCGGGAAGAGCATTTATGCCAAAAAGAAAACACTCCGGCTTGCGGCCATATGTATGCACAGCATTAGCCAGTTGTATCTTAACCGAAGAAAGAAAAACGGGTTTATTGGTTAGGCCTGCATAATATTTTAATTGAGCCGGATGCTCATCAAAATCAAGATCAAAAATGATATCAAAGCCGTGCAAATCAAAATTTGATAGATTTGTGTCATCAATAATCGTCCACTCACATGAAACGTTTGCCAATTTATTTTTTAGCTCTGCTGTGCGTATTTTTTCTCCACGTACAAAAATCTTCATTTGCGCAAGTTAAATTTGTTTCCTCAAACAAAGATAAAAAACCAAAAACCATGGAAAAGAAAATCATAACCAGCCCCAATGCACCGGCACCTATTGGCCCTTACAGCCATGCCAATTTAATTGGCAATACACTATATGTTTCAGGTCAGGTTGCCAAGGATGCTGTTACAGGAGAGATGGTTCAATCCGATATTAAGGCCGAAACCCGCAAGGTGATGGAAAATATTATGGCCATATTAAAAGAGGCAGGAATGGACCAAACCCATATTGTAAAAACCACGATTTTTTGTACCGATTTGGGCAATTTTACCCAAATTAATGAGGTTTACGGTAACTTTTTTAAAGGAAATTACCCTGCCAGGGAAACTGTTCAGGTTGTAAAACTGCCTCTAAATGCCAATGTTGAGATATCGGTAATTGCTGTTAGATAAGCAAAAAATCAACTACAGAAAAAAATTTCAGCTTTAAAAAAACAAAATGATGGCTATGACGTTTTCTTTGTCATAACTCATTAGAGTTTTTTTCATAGTGTGGTGAAAAAGGGCAGAACGCGAGTTCTGCCTTTTTTTTGTCTGATTTTGGTAAACAAGACTTATGTATAAAACTAATAAGTATTGATACAAAGCATATTGCAGATTACCCTCAGTTGCTTAATTAAAACTTTAGGTCGAATTCTGTTGTCTACAGTTATCATTAGATTTAATCATGAAAAAACTACTACTAAATTTATTAGGCGTAACGGTAATGGTATTACCATTAAGCCTCACCGCTCAAACGGCCAGAGTAATGGCCATTCACAACAGTGCCGATCCGGCTGTAGATACAGTGGATGTATGGCTCACGGCATCAGGGGTTTCAACTAAAATTGCTGATAATCTGGCCTTCAGACAGTCTACAGGTTTTATTAATGCTCCTGCAGGCATTAATATACGCGTTGGTTTTGCTCCGAAAACCAGCACAACAATTGCCGATACTTTAATTGGTTTTGCTTTTAACCTTGCTTCTAATGAGCGCTACGTAATATTGGCTCAAGGTCATGTTGGAACCGGATTTAACCCGCAAACACCTTTTAACCTGCATGTAATTAGTCCAGTGATTGAGAGATTTACCGGTGCAGGAGATTCCACCAGTCTATCTGTTGTGCATGGTGCAACAGATGCCCCTGCGGTGGATATTGCATTAAGGCTTGGAAATGGTGATGCAAATTATTTAGAAAATCTTGAGTACAACACGAACTTTAAGAATATTCTTTTACCTGTAGAAAATTATTTTATCGATTTATATCCATCCGGTACAGAGGACCTACTTATTACCTATGCAGCGCCAATCAAAACACTTAATCTTCAAGACAGTGCCGTGGTTGTTTTTGCATCTGGATTTTTGAATCCTTCTTTAAATAAAAATGGTAAACCTTTCGGATTATTTGCTGCATTATCAAATGGTGCCGTTGTTGCACTTCCGGTTCAAAATACTTTCAGACTTCAGGCGTTTCACAATTGCGCAGACCCTGCAGCAGATACGGTTGATGTTTGGCTTATTGACAATGATAATGATACCAAAACAAAGCTTATTCCTAATTTTGTTTTTAGAACAGCTACGCCCTTTATTAATGCACCTGCCGCTGTAGATATAAGTATTGGTGTTGCTCCGCGCAACTCAACTCAAAACGATATTATTTATACAGAAGATATTGGGAAGATTCCAGGAGGTTTTTCAGCACTTGCAGTGGCTGGTGGTGTTCTGGATACTTCTAAATTTGAAGCCAATCCATCTGGTGTCGATATCAGTTTTGCAATTAATGGAGTAGCTGCACTAGAAAAATCTCCTGTAGCAGGTAAAGTATGGTTGAACGTATATCATGGCTCAACCGATGCTCCGGCAGTTGATGTAAAAGTAAAAAATGGTCCAACACTGTTTGGTGGTTTAGAATTTACTGATGGAAGCGAAACAGGCATACCTGTGGATGCGCAATCTTACACAATAGATATTACACCTGCAGGCAGCTCAACCGTGGTTGCATCATACACTGCGCCACTCACAGGTTTTGCTGATAGCGGAATTGTTGTTGTTGCCTCAGGTTTTTTAACGCCTAATGTGCCAACCGGCAAAGATGCGGGTGCCCCATTTGGTTTGTTTGCTGTTACGCCATCTGGTAACGTAATAGCATTGCCTACTGTAAGTACATCACTAAATAATATCAGAAAAAGCTTCAGTAATTTGCAATTGTACCCGAACCCTGCATCCAATAATGTAGTTATTGCTTCAAAAGAGTTAACAAGCGGAACAAGCATTGCTTTAATAGATATGACAGGTAGAGAAGTAATGCGTTATGAAGTAATTAATGAAAATAAAGAAGAAGTTAATCTGAATATAGAAGGTTTAAACAAAGGTATGTATATGCTACATATCCAAAATGCATCTGCTACATCAGTATATAAATTAATTAAACAATAGTTGTTTGTTATTGCATAAAAGGGCGGTTCAATTTGAACCGCCCTTTTTTATGATATATTCAAAAGTAATGTGGGATTAACTAGAAATCCATACTAAGAGATAGATAATACACGGGTTTCTTGTTAACTTCTCTGTCCTGAATACCCCATGCGGTATCAAATCTCACAAAGTAACCGAATAACTTGGTACGCAATCCACCACCCATTCCGGCAACAATTGGCTCTCGCACATTAATTACCGTTACGCGTATATATTTTTTCTCAACTATTTTAAGGTTATTGGTATTTTCTTCAGAATAAGGATCGCTACCTACCCAGGCTGTGCCAATATCAAAGAATGGCACCAACTGAAAATTGTTTACAATCTCTGAACGTATTGGCCTGTTAAACAAATAGGAGAATATCGGAAAACGAATCTCATTGCTAATGCATGCAAATGAGTTTCCGTTCCTAATATTTTGCTTAAATCCACGCATATTAGTCGCCAATGCTTGGAACGCATAATTCTCAGTGGCAATAGTTCCTTGGGAATTATCATATTGGGCAAAAAGCCAATTGTCTATGCCACCCATTACATATTTTACCTTGGCAGGGCCAAATGAGGTGTTGTAGGTTATACGGGTAGCAAAAATTAACTGGCGGTGTATGGGTTCATAATGTCTGAAATCAAATCCCAATGCATTTAGCTGCACATCTTTATTATCCCAATTCTGATAGCGCTCGTAAAAAACCTTGAAACGTGTCCCATTCCATAAGTTTAAACCTTTGGGTACGGTATTATCAAAAACAAATTCTGCCTTACCGCCATACCAGTAGTTTAAATTATCTGGTCTTTCAAGAGAGGGTCTTGACGTTGCAAGGAATATATCGCGGTCAGCTCTTCCAAAAACACTGAGTCTAAAACTCATTACCGGATTAATAGGATATTTAATCTGATATCGTACCTCATTGGAGATGCTATTTACTGCCGTATTTTCTGCTGTCCCTTCTCTCACTTGACGATAAAAGGTCAATTTATGATCTAGTTTTTTCTTTAGATTTTCATAGGAAAGAAAATAGTCTGCACCTGTAAAGTCAAGCGTAAATCTGAAGCCTCCAGTAATTCTGTAATCTTCAAACAAATCAATTATACCTACTTTAAACATGCCGTTTAAACCGGGGTTAAACATATTTTGTCCACTGGGTACAATGGGTTGATAGTAAGTATTGATAATTGAGTTATCGAGTTGAGTTACTAAAAAGTCAGAGAAGAAAGTTACATCATAAAAGCGAGGTGCAGCCAGCTTGAAACTTTTACCTAACCCCGGACCACTTAATTTAACTTCAGGTTGAACTTTGATGTCAGCTGGTTTTGTTGTGGGCGCAGTAAACTCATTAACAAAGAAATAGTCATATTTTTCTACTGTCTCTTCTTTTTCTGCAACCGGAATTTGCTGTTCTGCTTTTTTTCTGCGCTTACTATATGTTATAGGGCCCGAAACAAAGGATTTGTTAACAGGGCCTAATTTAAGTCGAAACATATTTGGATATGTTTCAATTCTTTTACTATCCATTTCAATAGTTTTAGAAACAGGAACATTTTTGATATGGTACTTTTGTTCATCAAAAATTACCTCATATAGCTGCTGCGTTTGCCTGGCTACATCATGAGAAAGGACGCTTCTTTTATAGTTGGTAAGAGGGTAGGTGTACACAATATCTTTATTATGGATAATGGTATCAATTCTAGCCACATTGCTATCGATTACAAAAGACTTTCCATCATATTCAAACACTTTGCCCAATTCTTTAAGCTCATCAAAAAACAAGGTATCAGGAGCAACATCAGAGTTGCGGTAATGAATATTTAATTCTGTAAAATCGTATTCTGTTTCTATTCGAGCGGCATACCTGTTTTTTATTCCATTATAGTCAGTTAGGTAGGCAAAAAAGTTATTGCTGTACTCAATTGGGTGTGTTTCATTTATTCCACTTGTATAGGTTAATCTTTTAAGCTCTGTTCCGGGATTTTCAAAATCATATATATAAATATCAAGATTATTTTCCTGGTCAATAGTTGGAAAGGAAGGCGCACCTATTAGACTACTGTTTCGGTTAGATGAGAAAATTAGCTTTGAAGAGCCATCCACAAAACGCGGATACAAATCATCATGCATATCATTGGTTAGTTGTCTTTCTCTCCGGCTCTGTATGTCATAAGCATATAAATCAGATTGCCCTTTTCTAACAGCTGAAAGTACTAGAGTTCGCTGATTTTCGGAATAATCGAAAGACAAGATTTTATCGAACTTTAGAAATGGGGTATGAACTTTTTTCTTCGTTATTAAATCAACCGTAGTGAGCATAACCTTACCTTTCTTTTCGTGTATGTATGCAAACTTCTCACCTCCCGGATGCCATGCAGCCATTGGATAAGAGTGGTCAAGTTCTTTTTGATAGTATTTAAGTCCGCCTTTATGAATCTTCTTGCTTTTACCCGTCTGTGTATTCAGCATCCAAATTTTATATTTACCGTTTCGGTTGGTTTTATAGATTAAGCGGTCTCCTTTTGGACTCACATTCAAATCAGGCTCAACATAAGGCATCAGACGTTTTTTTACTTTAAAGCCATTATTAGGCAAGGTTCTGCCGTTGTCTTCTTTGGCGTACTGGTCTCTATAATATTGCAGCCAATCCTTACTGCTTTGCTTAAGAGTTGTGCCGGCAACATAAATCAGAGCTGTTTCAAAATTGCGGCTTATTCTGGTTACATAAAGCATTTGTGCCACTACATCTAACCCGTATTTTTCAATAAGAAACCGCCAATATGAGCTCCCGGCCAGGATATAATCCTGCTGAATTAGGCGATTAAATTTTTTAAACCTCTGATTGGTTATTTTGTCTTTGAGTTTATTGTCTTTTTCCACATCCCATGGATTGCCTATATATTCAGATAAGCCGTATAAATACCAATCCGGAAGGTTTAGTAATGCAGCATTTTGAATACGCTCTTGGATGTTTCCCCCAAATAGCAATTCATTAATAAGAACAAGTGCAATGCCAGAGCGGATTTGTTTTTTAAACTCAGCATGATTGCCAGTAAAATAAACAAAAATCTTGTTGCTGTTAACCTGAGATGTACCACCGGTGTTAACAGGTTCGTCTGTAAGGCTAAAGTTGCCTTGTTTAAAATCACTAAGATTATTATAACAAATAATCTCCACTCTACCACTTAATCTATGATCAAGAATATTTTCAACGCTATTTAGCTCTGCTTCAGCAGTGCGTGCTGCAAAAGTTGCAAGCTCCCGGCCTCCAGCATAAAAGTAGGCATCATAGTTTTCTGATCTCAGG
>JBIIGU010000175.1:0-3585 GCA_044236275.1 Bacteroidia bacterium
TTATTCGAACCTGTAGGTTAATACTTCTTGGCGGATCAAGTCGCGCTGGCCTTGTGCCAAACTCTCTATTTGCAATATTGTTTACTAGCAACGCAATGGTAATTTGCTGGCTTGCCTGATAGGAGGTTCTGATATTGTGTATCCAGTCTCCTGCACCAACATTATTTAAGAAATTTCCTATACCGGGAATAAGCGTATACAATGGCGCATCTATTTTTTCATATACGCTATAGTACTGAGAATTATAACCAATACTCAGTTTTTTATACCTTACTTCAATATCTGCCTTTGCCAAATGCCTGTTGCGATAAGTCAGTATGGATGTTCTTTCTTCGGCAGAAAGGCCGTCAAGGCCATTAAAAAAGGCGCGCATATACGGCCCAAATGATTTTAGGTTAGATGCAGAATCTAAATCAACCGGAAAAGTATAGGTATAGCCACACAGGGTGCTGATATAAAACTCACCGATGCTGCCCTCTCCGTCTATGGCAAACTCCATTCCTGCTGTGCGGGTGTTGGGGAAGTTAGTAGCCTTAAAGCCAATTTTACCCGGAAACGAATAAAACTGTGGCGGTATAACACTGTAATCAATATAAAAGCTATCTCTTACCCATTGCTTAAACTGAAACTGAATCAAGTTTTGATATTCCTGCCAAAAAAAACAAGCATCCAATGCGCCATTAAAATTACCTATTTTAAACCCACGCTTCATCCCTATTTCTGTATACCACCCTCTTTCACTTTGCAATGCCGGATTGGGAAGAATTTCAAGTGTGGCCACTCGATCCTGAACCAGCCGCTCGGCTATGGTTGCAAACCTAAAGCCTTCGCCATAGGAAACCCTTAAAAAGGTGTTCTTGCTGGCCTGATAGTTTAAGCCGGCTCTGAACAAGGGGCGTTGTGTTTCTTCAATTGGGCCTTGTGCATTAAACTCATAACGCAAACCTGCTGACGTGTTCCAGCGGCCACGCTGGTATTCCAGCTGAGTAAAGCCTGCAGCCGAGTAAGCCGACTGATTTCCTGGATAAACATTACCAACGGCCCAAACCCTGGTTATATAAACTCCGCTAATGGTATTAAAACCTTTAAACCACCTGCGGTTAAAATTCACATCATACGCCTGCAGGTTAGCAACTGCATCATTCTGGCCCGGAAAGGCTACGGTATCAACAAATCGGGTAATATTGTAATGCCGCATTTTTAACGAAAGGGTATATTTATTGCCGTGTGTATAGGTAAAATGCGGGTCTAATGACCAGATGCGGTAAAAATCCTGACCAGTGGAGCCTGCAAATGGTCTGAGTATATTGCTGTCTGCATCTTCCCAAAGAAAAAATCTTCCCCCTTTCTTTAGCATAAATGTGCCGTTTACACCGATAGCTAAACCAGGTATTTTTTGAGACCTATAGCGGGTTTTAAAATACGTTCTGGCCCTGTATTGGTCATTTTGCTCAATAAAGCTCCGCTCTGCATTTAGGTTGGTACTCAACACCAAATCAAACTGCCCGAATTTTTGCTTATGCACCAGGAAGGCACCTGTTGTGAATGGCTGAGAGGTGCGCTCCCACCATATGGTTGATTTGCGCTTGGGGTTATCAAAAATACCCTGATATGTTTGTATATAAGTTTGCGGCTTGTTGGTGGGCCATCCGGTTTGCAATGCAATGGTTCCACTAGAAGCAGAGTTGCCATATAAAACAGAGCTAGGACCTTTAATAACCTCTATTTGCTCAGCCGCTTCAATAGGCATTAAATCCCATTGAACATCACCTACGTCCCCGCCCATCATGGGCATATCATCCAATAGCACCATTACCCTGCTACCCACATTGTAGGACCATCCAACACCTCCTCTGATAAGCGCCTGGCCCTCCACTACACTTACGCCCGGCACACGGTTCATAACATCAGAAAGTGTGTTGGCATTGGTATTGCGTATTAGTGATGGCTTAATAATATTTATTGAAACTGCTTCTCTGGCCACCTCCTTTTCGTGCTTGCTGGCGGTGATAACAGTTCTGCTTAATTCATTTACAAACGGCTCCATGTATATAAAAACCGTTATCTGGTCATCTTCTGCAAGGCGCACCACTTGTTCGGTAGTGATATATCCTATCGAGTTGAGTTTTAGTAAACGCTTACCAGGCAAAACCGTTATTTTAAAATATCCGTTAGAGTCGCCAATAGCGGCTTTTCCATCGTCAGATTTAACAGAAACCATTTTAACCGGCTCATTTGTTCGAATGTTTTTTACAAGTCCGGTAATAAAGGCCTGCTGCGCCTGCAGAGCATTCGAAATAGCGAAAAGAAATAAAATTGTTAGTCTTAAACGCATGGTTTAGAAACCGAAAATACACAAAATCCTTTTATTAGCGCAAATCGAGCGAAAGCGCTTCTTTTATAATTAAGCAGAGAATATTGCATATTGCAGCTGTAAATGAAAAATATCAGGCAATATGAGAACCTGCACATTATCCTTTGGTTGCTAAAGGATGCCTGCTGGTTGATGAAATTTAAGGAGGGTGCCGTTTTAATGGTGTTGCCAACCATCTTGGTTGCTTTACATTTGGCTTGGAAAACACGTAACAACAAAAGGCTTTTTTTGCCCAATATTGCCGTTTGTTTATGGATTTGCGCCAATGCTACCTGGATGCTTGGTGAATTTTTTCTATTTCATTTTGAAACACCGGCATTACTCTTCTTTATTGCAGGTGTATTGGCAATTGCATTCTTTTTTTTCTACCGATTGTATAAAAAAGCCATGCACCAAAGAAATCATAATTAGAAAAGGCAATGAATATTTTCACTTGTTTATCATTTTCTTAAAAACAAATACTAAATTTGGGCGGTTTTGAAGCAAGAGATTTATCTAAATAATTAACAAACCTATTTTCTCAATCAAACATGGATCATATTAAAAACAAATTTGCAGAAGTTGCCCTGCCAAAAGCACAGGAAACTAAAGCGTTTTTAAAAGAAAATGCATCACACCCACTGGGCTCATATACGCTAGATTCTGTGGCGTCAGGCATGAAAGGAATGATTGGGCTCATTACTGAAACTTCTTTGTTGGATGCAGAAGAAGGCATTCGTTTCAGGGGCTACAGTATTCCTGAGTTGAAAGAAAAATTACCTCGCCTGGAAGGAACAGATGAACCATTGCCAGAAGGCCTTTTTTACCTGATGCTAATGGGAGAATTGCCTACCTATGATGAAATGTATGAAGTAGGCAGTAACTGGACCAAAAGAGCAGTTGTACCCAAGCATGTTTTTAATGTGATTGATGCCTTCCCGATTAATACCCATCCCATGACTCAGTTCTCGGCTGCTATCATGGCTATGCAAACAGAATCTGAGTTTGCTGCAGCATATCGCAAAGGAGTAAATAAAAAAGACTATTGGGTTTATACATTCGAGGATTCGATGAATTTGATTGCTCGCCTACCACGCGTTGCGGCCTATATCTACAGAAGGATGTATAAAAACAACGAGCACATAGAGCCAAACCCTAAACTAGATTGGGCAGCAAATTTTGCTCACATGCTTGGCTACGGAGACAATGATGGATTCAAAGAATTGATGCGC
>JBIIGU010000177.1:0-3569 GCA_044236275.1 Bacteroidia bacterium
TGCACTACAAATCTTAAACGCCTGCGATAATATAATTTCACAATTATCTCGTTCCATACGAGCAAAGTGATTAACAGAATAGCCCATACGCAAACTAAGTTCCTTAGTATTTATTTTATACATTGAGCGTGCAGACTTAATACCAATGTATATGCTTTCATAAAAATGAACTTTATGCATATCATATTTCGCCATATTTGGTTGCTGAAAAGATTCAAAAAATTCAAGATAAATAAAAGGATAGGAAACCGCACGGTGGGCTTCAAATTTGAATCGTCTAAGTGGAGGGGGAGGGGTAAAGCAGCTGTAATCAGATAGATGTAAAAGAATGATAGGAGATAGACTTAACTCATGTGCTATTTTTCTAAAATAATGCAGCTTAAGCTCCTTTTGGCAACGTTCTATTTTTCCACAGTAGTCTTCATCATTTGAACCTAACCTGTGCGCAAGATATAATTGAGTGAGCTGAGCCTGTTCACGAAAATATTTTATATGCTTAATGAGTATTTCGTAGTTCATTACATAACGAATATAAACATGCTTTTTTCCTTCTCAAACAACATTAGTATGAAAAATAAACAGAATCATTTTCGGAGTATGGTTTTACAAAGAGAATTAATTATAGAGTATGCTTTTGTTTTTTAACGCCTAAATATGCATGTAAAATTGTTGTGCTTAAAAGATTCAATACAACATGAAAACAATTCAATTCACGCTGCTTGGCATTCTGATGATGCTAGCAGCAGGCCTTAGGGCACAGCTAACAGTTTATGACTCGCCAGGTAATACTATTACTTTATCTAGTAGAACATTTCCAGGTGATGTTGTCGTCTCGCCTCAAACAAAAGTATTAATACCTTCTCATGTCACCATAAAAATGAAGAATTTTAGTAAGATAATAGTTAAGTCTGGAGGTGCAATGCTAGAGGTGCAAGGTAAAATAACGCTTGATGACCAACAACCCCAAGCTTCTTATTGGGGAGGTATAGAGGTAGAGGGGAATGTGAATTTTCCACAGCTACCAGTTTCATCAATATCACGTGGTACTTATCCAGGATACAATATAAATGCAAATGGTGTTGTTTTTCTTAATTCAGCGTCTATTGAACTTGCTGATATTGGCGTTAAATCAACAAATGGCGGAGTTGTATACGGAGTATTCACAAATTTTTTTTATTGCAGACGTGCATTATTTATAAACTCGTTTCCTAAGCAAGTTGTCTCTACTCTTGATAACTGCGAAATACTGACAGAAGGTAATTTTTCAGATGTTTTAGTTCAACAAGCATACGGCTTAAATCTGAAAGACTGTGAATTTATAAACGATGTGCCTGGAGGCAATAGCAATGAGGCAATCGCGGCAGTAAACATTATTGAGGGGGGTGCTTATATTCAAGGCTGCAAATTCAAAGAATTTCTTTCAGGGGTAATTGTTAGGTCTTTCAATGGCTCATTTAGAAGGCCAATTAGCATCACTCAATCTATTTTTGAAAACACAAATACTGCAATTAGGATTTTAGGCTGCGATTATGTTACTATCAAAAACAATAACTTTTATAATAACAATCAACATGCTGGTATTGGCACTTACATAGAGGGGTCAACAGGTTTTAATTATTCAGGCAACAAGTTTTATAATTATCCTTCCGGCACGGCTGTATATAATGGCGTTAGCACTTTCAAAAATTCAGGCAGCCTGATAGGTAACATGATTAATAATAATTATTACTGGAACTGTTTCAGACCTGTGCTAGCAACAGATAATAATAGAGGCTTACAAATTAAATGCAATAACTTTTTGGCTAATTTTAGCTCGTATACAGGCAATAACATTGTGGCATATGGCTTTAATGGTGGAACTATTGACCCTAATCTTGGTATACCTCATCAAGGGGCGTATATAGATAATGACAATATCGGCTACCATCTTGCCGGCAATTTATTTACTAATATAGGTACCGCTTCTGCAACGGATATTGATGCATCGTTGGATATTCCTGATTTCACATATTTCCACCATAAAAAAGTGGGTGCAGCACGGGTAGAACCTATGTATATCCGCTCTCCAAAAGTGGGAAAAGAACCTAGTCCAATTGCTGCTTCAAACACCCGTGACCAGGCTTGCTGGCTATGGCTTAGCGAAAATAAACCTGTTACCATACGCATGAACGAGCATATTGAGCAACGCAACCAATTGATTAGTGAAGATATTGCTGCTAATAAGGAGCAAATAAAGTATATGGATCAAATAATTGCGCATGATGTGGCTGAATACGCTATTGACCTTGCAGAGGCCGGTGATGAAGAAGCATTGCTAAACTTCCTGCTTACAAACATAACCAGACAAAAACGAATGATGCTGGTACAGTACTACATATCAATGCAAAATTATAGTGTAGCCACTACTCACCTTAGTGTATTGGCCAATGATTCAACAGGCTCAGATTTGCCACACTATGTTAATTATTACACACGTTTAATTAATATTTTACAGGCCAATGCAGGCAACATAGTGTTAACAGGCTCTGATAGTGCTTACTTTTTAGCAATAACAGCATTAAACACCCCTGTGGCAGCCAAAGCAAAAGTACTTTTGGGTATGCATGTAGAAACGTCAGAAGAAAATAACCTGATAAATTCAACCAAAACAATTAGCAGCAATGAAATTAACATTGCATTATATCCACAACCTGCTAAGGATGAGCTTAACCTAACCGGTAACGTTGAAGCATTCGATACTTATGAAATATACGATATCACGATGCGTAAAATCGCAACAGGTAATATAGTAAATGCAAAAATTGATATGCATTTGCTTACAAATGGTATATATTATTTACATTTGATAGGCAATGAAATTCAACAAGCGCATAAAATTATCATTTCAAAATAACCTCCAAAACACAGCTCTGAGATAATCAGAGCTGTGTTTAATTTACCATTATGGCACGTTTACTAACAATAACGGTTATATATTTCGTTTGTATCTTGCAATTGGCTGCACAAAACTATATCAGGCAATATGAAAGTTTGCATGGAAACACTGTTGTTAGATTATACAGAACCTACGATAATCATTTAATTTATACGACAGGTTGGTCTAAATTTATCTATAAGCTCGATGCCAACCTTAATGTAAAGTGGCGAATAGAGCCACAAGGAGCTAAAACAATCTCAAATGAATATATATTCCCACACGATTCGGGTTTGTATTTGTTTGGCGCTCAAGGTGTATTTAATTATGCCCGATATGCTTATGATGAATATTATCTGTGGGTTAATAAATTGGATGCTTGTAACAATAAAATATGGAGCAGGCTTATTGTAAGAAAAGAAGTATTTACCGACACTTCATTTTTTTATGCGGGTAATCAAGATTTCGCCTCTATAGATAAGGATGAGAAGGGTAACTTATATTTTATGGTTTCGTCTGAAAATAAGCTATACCCCAATGATTCTTTGAATGGTCCAACTACATCTTTATTATATAAACTAACACCTGATGGCGAGTTGCTGTACCGAGTGCCTATTTTCAATGTTTATAATAGGTCAGTTAGTGCATTTAATAC
>JBIIGU010000178.1:0-3566 GCA_044236275.1 Bacteroidia bacterium
CCCATTCATCACAAGCGAGCAGGTTGGAATGTTCTGAAGTGCAAATGAGCCGTTTATATTCAGGTTTCCGCCATTTAACCTTATTACACTTGTTGAGTCAACAGTTCCTTGTTGTGCACCAGAACCTAAACGCAATGTACCATTGTCAATTGTTAATAGTCCTGAAATTCTCCAAGATATACCTCCAGTTCCGGTTGTTGTTAAAACGTTTGCTGAGGCATTGGCTAGCCATAAGTGTCCATTAGCACTAATTGGTATAAAATTAGCATTACCTGGGAAAGGAGTAATGTTTGATGCACTTGATATTTTCAAAGTACCCGCAGTAATATTTAGTCTTGACGTTCCGGAAGCTGAGGGCAGCATAGTTATGGTGCGTAAAACGTCAAGAACTGCCACATTAGAGTTGCCTTTATTGATGGTAAGATTTCCAAATTCACATAAAGAACCAGTTCCTGTAATACTTGCATTTTGGATGCCTAGAAAATTTGTTGTTACCAATGCGGTGGTTGCCATATCAAAACTACCATTAACAATAAGGTTAGCTGATACGCTATTATTGGCGGTGCTGCCAATATTCAAGGTAAGATTTGTTGCTGTGCCTGTTCCTGCATTGAAATTGCCTCCCGACCTAATAATTAAATTCGTATTAATGTTTAAGGTAGGATTCCAGGAATTTGCATAAACTAATGTTCCGGTAACCTCTAAGACCCCTGCTGACGCATTACTGTCTATGGTTACTGTATGCCCTGAAAGTATTTCCGTACTGTCAAAAATGGCAGGTACTATGCCTCCAAACCAAGTTGATGGATTACTCCAATTGCCAGAACCTGTGGTAAATATTTTATTAGGCAGCAAGGTTTTAACAGTAAGATTTTGCAATACCCCGATGCTTTCCCGTATAGATGCTAAACGATAATAATAAGTTGTATTTGTAGCTAATCCGGTATCTGTAATTGTAGTTGTATTTAGTGGTAAAAGATTTTGAAACGTGTAATTAACACTATCAACCGAACGATACAATACATAGGCAATTTCATTGCTTGCATCATTCCAATTTAGTGTTATACTTTTGTTAGTAATATTAGATGCGATAAAGTTTGTAGGGCTATTGGGTGGGGTTGGAATCCATCTATAAAAACGCCTGCTTCCGTTTGAAGCACTGTTTAGTTGGGTGATGAATCCATTTGAGTTAAAAGTATTGAGGTTCGATGAACTGGTTGAAGAGGTATGGTTGGTGATATTAACACTTTGAATATCACTGGAGCTTGTATGAAAGCCAACATAAAAACTTAGTGGTACGCCTGTCGTTACGGCCATCCTTCCATAAACAAACTCAATTTCACCGTTGATTTCATAAAGTCTTACCTGGAAGGTAGTTGTATCGATAGCTACAGTTGAATTAATAGCCATATTTAAAAACTCAATTACGCCAACCCTGAATGGGGCAGTGCCAACTACTTTATAGTGGATTCGGCCAATTGAGGATGTGCCCATAGAAGTAGTTGTTGTACCTAAAAAAGGAGCTATTCTTATTGCATTTACGCTAAGCCAACCTAAACCGGATGATGCAAAACTACCAATGCCGATATTTCCGTTAGAGGTAACATTGAATTCAGTCTGCCGAGTGCCGTTAATAAAGAAATCAAATCCAATTGGAGTAAGGTTACACTGGGTGTTCGACTCACTAACTCCTAGCAAAAGAGTTGTTCCGGAAGTCATATCAACATTATCAATTAAACTACCATCTGTTCTTAATAAGGAAGCGTTGTTACCCGTAGAGAAAGCATAGTTGGTTATGCTTTGAGCATGCAATTTACTCATCCATATTGTTGAGATTAGGACAAGTCCGAGTAGCGTTCTATTCATATTTATTGTAATTTAATTTAAGGCGGTGAAAATAGTGCGTAAAGGCTATTTAACCAAACTTATTTACACCCAAGTCTATGTAAATTTTATGTAATCAAATAGGACACTAAATCTGTCATGTATTCTAACCCAAAAACATGATTCTCATCAGTTTTTCAATAATGATTTTGAAAATAAGTTTTGAGTGAAAGGCACACGCCATTGATAATAATAATCTAGTATTAAAAATTGATGTAGTTTTAATTCAATTTCCAATAAAAAGTATCGAATTTGTTAAATCTTATTCGCCTATGGTGCGTAAAGGATATATTTGTTTAAACATCAAACAACTAATCAAAGCAATACTTATGCTTAAAATTTATACTTTATTGGTACTTATAGTTCAAAATCTTGTCAGTTTTGCACAAGCCTCTGATTCTCGCCTTGACTCTTCTGACATTATACACTTTGATCTTAATTTGTCTATAAAAAATCTTCCCTCCAAAAGCATTTCAGGATTAGCAAGAATAATATTCAAATCAAAAGTTAGTGATCTTACTTATGCACGATTTGATTTAGAGGCGTTGAATGTTGATTCGGTTAAGTCGAATCAGCTGCATCTATCATTTAACCAAAAAGGAAATAGTTTACTGGTTTCATTTATTCAACCACTCAAGATGAATGACACCATAACAATTGAAATATTTTATAATGGCCTGCCTATTTCTGATAATCGCTGGGGTGGTTTTTATTACAGCGGACAATATGCGTTTAATATGGGTGTAGGTTTCGATGCCAAGCCCCATAATTTTGGGCGCTGCTGGTTTCCATGCTATGATAATTTTATAGAAAGGGCCACGGTATCTACACATATCACAACAGATTCAGGTTTTATGGCCGTTTGTGGAGGTTTGCCACAGCCTAAAACAACTAACCCTGACGGAAGTATTACCTGGCACTGGAATTTAAGCCAAGCTGTTCCCTCCTATCTGGTTTCGGTTGCAGTTGGAAAATATGCATTGGTTAATCAAAACAATGTATTACCTGTTGAGACTTACCTTGCCTCTGAGCCAAGAGACACACAGAATTTTAAGCTGTCTTTTGCCAATCTTAAAAAAGCATATGATACGTTTGTAAAACTTTTCGGCCCATACAGGTTTGACAGGGTTGGTTTTGTAGGTGTTCCATTTAATGCAGGTGCAATGGAGCATGCTACCAATATTGCCTATCCTTTGTACGCAGTAAATGGAGCTTTGGATAATGAAACATTGATGGCTCATGAACTTTCTCACCACTGGTGGGGAGATTTGGCTACCTGCCGTACAGCAGAAGACATGTGGATTAATGAAGGATGGGCCAGCTATTGCGAAGCGCTTTTTCTGGAAGCAGCTTATGGCAAGCAGGCATATAACAATGATATTTTGAGTAAAAATATATATGTGCAGCGTTATGCCCATATCAGAGATAGCGGATTTAGAGCAGTTTCAGGTGTACCGCATGCATTTACCTATGGCGACCATGTTTATAAAAAAGGTGCATTAATGATGCATAACTTGCGCACCTATATGGGCGACAGTGCTTTCTTTAATGCCTGTCGTGCTTTTCTTTCAAAATACGCCTTCAGCGATGTGTCAACGGATGATTTTAGAAACACTTTCTCATCCCATGCAGATTCTACCTTAATTGCCAATTTTATTGATCAATGGATTAAAAAGTCCGGT
>JBIIGU010000179.1:0-3564 GCA_044236275.1 Bacteroidia bacterium
GCCTACATCTTCCCTAAGCAAGAGCAGTTCTCCTTGTGCGTTAAATAAGGCAGCTGCATGGATGCCGCCCGTATATTCAAATACCGATTGCTGTTTTCGCAATATTTCCGGCAATTGAAGAATGGTGTTTTTTGAAATTTTTAATTCATGCTTTTGCAGTGGAAATGGGCAAACCGTTTTAACGGCATCAATACTTTCTTTTCCACAAACACCACAGCTGCTGGTGGTGTAAAAATTGCGCTGAAGTTTGGCAAGTTCTAGATTGATATTTTCATTTAGCTCAACCCTAACGATGTTTTCTTTATTTTCTATCGTATTACCTTCTGTGCAATACTTAATTGTATTAATGTCTGATGCATGTTTAATAATGCCTTCGGTAAAGAGGAATCCTGCAGCCAGTTCAAAATCATTACCTGGTGTACGCATGGTTACCGATATGCTTTTTTGCAGCCTGTTATCAGCAGAGCCGAAACCGATTCTTATTTCCAGCGGCTCTTCACATGCAACTAAATCAGCTTTATACGACTTCTCTTCGCCTTCTATTTTTTCGATATAAACATGCTGTACGCTTGCCTTGGTCATCAAACGAAGTTATATTTTTATAATAAAAATTTAAGGTTTTTAGCGTGGCGCCCTGAATTATAACAGAGAATAACTGTCTCCATATTCCGGTATCTCTATTTCAGCTTTTATTTCACCTGCTTCTAAACTTTCTTTCATAGCAAGCAGGTTGGGCATATCTCCATGCACCAGAAATACCTTTTTTAAATGAGGCTGGTTGCAGGAAATGATGTAATTATAAATCTCATCTTTATCCGGATGGGAACTGAATACATCTGTGCGGCATATTTTAGAATACACCCGATAATTACGCCCCTTTATGCTAATTTCCTGCTGGCCCAGCAAAAGGCGGTGTCCTAAGGTGCCTTCCGCGCAAAAGCCTGCTATTAAAATGGTACTGAACGGGTTTTGAATATTATTTTTTACGTGTTCCTGTATTCTACCTCCTTCTACCATTCCGGCAGCAGATATAATGATGCACGAATCGGTATAACCCATTAATTTCTCATGATCATCATAGTCTTTTATCCAGTATAATTCTTCGAAATCAAAGAGGTTGCCATGTTCTTTTAAAAATGCAGCCGCCTCGTTATTGAGCAATTCCGGATATTTCTCGTACGTGTGTGTAGATTTAACAGCAAGCGGGCTATCTACAAAAACTTTAATCGGAGGCAACAATCCTTTTTTATTCAATTTATTTAGTACATGTACAATAGATTGTGTTCTCCCTACGCTAAATGCCGGAATAATTAACCGGCCTTTTATCCTTATGGTTTCATCGATATATTGAAGCAAATCAATTTCAGCCCGCTCAGAGCTGGTATGGTTGCGTCCGCCATAAGTTGTTTCTGTTATCAGGTAATCCAAATTAGTCATAGGACTTGGCGTTCGTATGAGTTCAGCATGGCTTCTGCCAAGGTCTCCGGTAAATCCAATTCTAACGGGTTTGCCATCTTTCTTGGTTTCTATTACCACACTTGCTGCACCCAGCAGATGCCCTGCCTCTATCAATTCAATAGAAGTGTCTTCATTTACCTGAAATTTTTTATTAAAAGGAAGGGTAAGCATTTGCTCCATTGCTTTGGACACACTTTTATCCGTATAGATGGGTTTAGGCACCAGATGTCTTTTATTTTTTGATGCCCTGCCTAATTTGCTTTTATATTCATCCAGCTGAATATTGGCACTGTCAAAAAGCAAATGTGCTGAAAGATCTGCAGTAGCCGGTGTGCAGATGATATGACCTTTATATCCTTCCTGTGCCAGAGTTGGAATATTTCCTGAATGATCAATATGGGCATGAGTAAGAATTACAAGGTCAATTTCAACCGGATTAAATGGAAAAGAGAAGGCGCGTTCATTCAACTCGCGTTTCTGCTCATAATTCATTCCGCAATCCAGAAGTATCTGATAGCCGTTATCTAACGTAATCAAGTGCATGCTTCCCGTAACCTGTCCTGCTGCACCCCAAAATGTAACTTTCAATGTATATCGCTATTTGTTGCAATTAACTAAATAAACACAAGAGTTGGTTAACAGTTTTAATGATTTAGGCATGCCATCAGAAACCTGCTCTTAATGTTAGGGTAAGATTTCTGCCGGGAGCACTAATGCCTGAGGCAAAAACACGGTAATTTGTATCCAGGATATTATCTAGTGCCCCCATTAGTTGTATATGTTTATTTATGGCAAATGCACATCGGATATTTAATGTATACCATGCGGGTGTGCCTGCAACAGTCGCGTATTGTGGATTATCTTCTCCGGCAAGATTATAGTCAGATATACTTTTCCAGCCATTATACAACGCATAGAACTCGCCTTTAAATTTTCTTATTTTTAATTGAATTCCGGTTTTGCCAAACATTGGTGGTATATGATCAAGCGGGTAGTCTGTTGTATCTGTTTTAATGCGGCCGTAGGTATAAGTAAGGGTAGAGTATATGGCACATGTCGGTGTAATATCTGCATGTATTCCTGCAAAACCACCATAGATATAAGCCTCACCTTTGTTTACAATGGTAAATACTGCGCTCTGCTGACCTGCATAAGCTATTGAATCTGCACCATTAAAAGTACTCTTGCTTGTGGTTAGCGCATCAACGTAGCGAGTGTAAAATACTTGTCCTTCCAACTTAACTTGTTGCTTAATTATTTTACTGATACCCATTTCTGCATTATAGGTATATTCAGGTTTTAGTTGAGGGTTAGGCACAATTAGCATCCCTGCTCTCGAGTCGAATACTTTGGTCATGTCATCTACGTTTGGTGCACGGAAACCACTGGCTGCATTTGCGGTAAAGCGCCAATCTTTACCCGGCATATATGCTATACCGATATTGCCATTGAATGCCTGGTACTGTTGATTCAATTGATTAAAGGGGAATGGGAAAAACGTTTTATCAATAAATTTTGATTCGAGTGTTACTCGGCTAAATCTTATTCCATCAGAGAGAATCAGTTTCGGATTTATTTCCCAACTATGTGTGAGATATGCGGCAATGCTTTGCAATACTGAACCTCCGTCAGGATAGCGTGTATTAACAGGCAGAGTTCCCTTATTTAAAATATCTTCTTTTTGAGCTTTTGACTGCACGTCATTATATACCAGCTCTGTTCCGTATCTGATTTCGTGCTTAGCCAAATCTTTTTCAAAATCGACATTTATTGCTGCTATCTCAACAGTTTCTGTTCTTCTGTTAATGGTGTCACTTCTAAATCTCCTGTCGTGTCTGCTTTCTTCTATTTGTTGTGTAGAAAGAATAATCTGCGCCTTGTTATACAAACTGTTTTTATTGCTGAGATTAATATGAAATGCTCCAAGCAATCTCTTTTGCGGACCATAATACCATTCTGCAAATCTGGGAATCCCTGATGCAGTTTCTGTTAGTCGATCGTATCGATTAATATCGGAAGAGTTAGAATATTGAAGGTTTAATCCAAGAATTACTGTTTTTGAGGCTTTAAAAAATAATTTTTCAATCAGATCATATTGGGTATATC
>JBIIGU010000180.1:0-3544 GCA_044236275.1 Bacteroidia bacterium
TTGCACCTTTACATCTTCATCTGTAAAAAATGTATCAGCAATGCTATTAAACGCTTTCAATAATTGAAAAGCAGTATCACCTTTCTTACTTTTATATAAGTAGTACATAGCAAAATCTTTTTCAGGGGTTTGAGGCCATACTATTTTCAAGCGTTTGTTTTCCTCTACCGTAACAGTAATCAGTCTCTGTTGTTGTGGCTCAGCAATTAGCTGTTCAAGTGTTCCTAATGTATCTGAGGTAATGCCTTCTTTGCCGCATTTGTTAACTGCACGCATCATATAGCGATAATTAATATTTCGGTAGTTGGGTGTATTGGCATCCAGATATGACTCGCTAAATGGCGCATACAGTGAGTCAATCTTTTCAAATGGTCCACTACCAATAGCACGATAAAAAGCATAATGGCTGAAGTAAGGATTTTTACTGGCAGTATCTCCGAAGTAAACCCTCGTGCTGGCATTGTCTTGAAAAAACATGCAAAGCAAATCAGTGCTATATACCAAAGGCATGGGTTTAATTTTTACAGTAAATGATGCTGTGTTGGTTTTTGGTATTGGACAGCCATTGTCTTTAACGTTTATGGTAAAAGTTTTGGTCACCCCATCTAATGCACAACTGGTTTGCCAACAAAACCTTGTTCTTACCTCTTTTAAATCTTTGGTGGTTTTGGATACAACCTTTGGCATATAGGCTGCATTAGAATCCAACCAGCTGCCAGAAATGGTCATTTCCAAAGAATCTTCAGGGTCGGTTGATATGATATCAAAGCACAACTGACCGGGGATTTCAATTTCTGAATTGAATGGCACAGGTTTGCCAAATTCATCTGCAAGTCTTATTTCAGGAACCGGATTTACTTTACAGGTTGTTACGAAAAACTGAAGTTCTAGCCGCACTTCACCCAGTTTTTTCCCAAATCTGTATTCCTCAACTCTTATTGCAGCAACATGCACACCCGGTGTGGTTGGATTAACTGTTATCTCTCCGGTTTTAGCATTAATTGTTAGTGGTGGATTTCCCTGAATTGAATTGATATTGCTGTAACCGTTTTGCCATGTAATATTGGGATAGGGTCCTGAAGCAGGCAATGGTGGCTGTGGCTGGTCCTTATCTGCAAAGCCATTAATAGGTGTTACCAAGGAGTAAGCCAGTGAGTCGCCATCATCATCCTTATAATTCAGGTTATAAGTAAAATTATTGTTTACGCAGAGAAAAGTATTGGGATTATTGGTGAAGTAGGGGGTAGAGTTTTTGATAAATTGTGGTGGTGGTATCTCCATATACAATGTTATAGATGCATCCTGAGGGGCCACTATATTTTGTATAATATTATTGCGGCAGCAACGCTCGTAGGCAAAATAATAACCGGCATTATTATTAAATACAGAGGGAGAGAGGGTGATATTGGTTCTATACGTGCCAACTTCGGTACAAGTGTTGGGTAAATCAGAGCAATTTGGACCAAAGAAGTTGAGTTGCTGTGCTGGGCCAATGAGGTTCATAGAATAAGAAGCTTTCATCTGATGAGTGGCCTTATCAAAAACGGCAACAGATGCAGGTTGATCAAAGTCGGCCCTTCCGTTAATGCAATCTCTCAGTACTTTCATGGTAAGCTCATACTGGTTGCCACCAATCCACCTCAGTGAGAATGCACCTCCTACAATATGGGTTGCATAAATATTAGCTTGGAAAAGCAAGCATAGGCATATAGCAATAAGCTTTTTCAGTTTTGGCGCTGATTAATTATTACAATGTTATAACACTTTTTTTACTAATTGGTTGAACTTGTGTAAAAAAGCTATCATTAAAACCGTTAAAAAATAAAAAGGCAGACCCGAATGAGCCTGCCTTCCTAAGGTTTTAATTGGTTCTATTTGGCATAATTGACCGCACGTTTCTCCCGTATCACGGTTATTTTTATCTGTCCCGGATATGTCATTTCCGTTTGTATGCGTTGCGATAAATCTACTGAGAGCACATCTGCTTGTTGGTCTGTAACCTTTTCTGATTCTACAATAACACGCAGTTCTCTACCAGCCTGAATAGCGTAGGCCTTTTCCACTCCATTATAGCTTAAAGCCATATTTTCTAAATCCTTCAATCGTTTCATGTAGTTCTCGCTATCTTCTCTTCTTGCTCCAGGTCTTGCTCCGCTAATTGCATCGCAGGCCTGAATAATAGGAGAAATCAACGCAGTCATTTCTATTTCATCATGATGCGCTCCTATGGCATTTACCACATCAGGATGCTCTTTATATTTCTCAGCCAGTTTCATGCCCAGAAGTGCATGCGGTGTTTCCGGATCATCATCAGGCACTTTGCCTATATCATGCAGGAGTCCTGCTCTTTTAGCCAGTTTAACGTTGAATCCGAGTTCTGCAGCCATCGTAGCGCATAGGTTTGCCACTTCTCTAGAGTGTTGTAGTAAGTTTTGTCCGTAAGATGAGCGATAGCGCATGCGGCCCACCATTCTGATAAGTTCTGGATGCAATCCATGAATACCTAGGTCAATACAGGTTCTTTCACCAATTTCAACCACTTCCTCTTCCAATTGTTTGCGGGTTTTAGCTACTACTTCTTCGATGCGTGCAGGATGTATGCGGCCATCCTGAACCAAACGGTGTAAGGATAAACGAGCAATTTCTCTTCTGATGGGGTCAAAGCAAGAAAGAATAATAGCTTCAGGGGTATCATCAACGATTATTTCTACTCCGGTTGCTGCTTCAAGGGCGCGTATATTTCTTCCCTCTCTTCCAATGATACGGCCTTTCATTTCATCGTTATCGATATTAAAAACAGATACCGAGTTTTCGATGGCATGCTCTGCAGCGGTGCGTTGAATGGTGTTTAGAATAACTTTCTTTGCTTCCTTACCGGCAGTAAGTCTGGCTTCATCAACCAGCTCTTTTACTTTACTCATGGCTTCTGTTCTTGCCTCTTCCGTAAGTGCTTCTACCATTTGTTTTTTGGCTTCTTCTGCACTTAATCCTGCAATTTTTTCCAATTGTCTTACCTGGCTTTGCAGGGCTTTCTCAGCTTCTTCTTTTTTAGATTGAACAATTTCAAGCTGTTTGTTTAAAGTCTGTCTCAGCTGATCCAATTCTTGGTCTTTGCGCTGATTTTGCTCAATTTTCTGATTAAGGGTTTGTTCCTTTTGTTTAATTTTGTTTTCAGCATTGCCTAATTGCTGGTTCCTTTGCATGACTTCTTTCTCATGCTCAGCCTTCATGGCAAGAAATTTCTCTTTTGCTTCAAGGGTTCGGTCTTTTACTATCATTTCACCCTTGCTTTTGGCCTCAATTAAAACTTGTTCTGCTTTTTTCTTAAGCAGCGATTGATTAATGACATTCATTACAACGGCTCCAATTGCCAGTGCAGCTATGCCAATAATAATAACTAAATAGATTTCCATACTTTTCCTTTCTTTAATAATTAATTAAGTATGGTTATTAGAGCGGAGCGGTAACTATAGACTTATGTGAGATAACAATTGTGCGGTTTGCTGCAATTGTATCTTCAGGCTGTCTTCATCACCAAGCTCTT
>JBIIGU010000181.1:0-3533 GCA_044236275.1 Bacteroidia bacterium
AGGCATTCAGATATCCTTGCGGGGGCATCTTTAGCTTTTCAAAGGTTGAAACGGTTTGTGCCTGCATGCAAAGCGACTGACTAAATAAAAGAATGGTAAATAGTTTTTTCATATTAAATATTGATTGAAAAGGTTAAGACATAATTTCTTCCGGGCATGGGTCTTTCCGGTAATACCATGTATGAAACACCGCTGAGGTTATTGATATTGCCTTGCAGCGCAAATTGTGTTTTGGCCATTTTAAAACGATAGCCTAAGGCAAAATCGGCTACCTGATAATCATTTAGCCAATGGCTATTATCGGTTGCAATAAAACGCATACCATTGTATTGATGCAGGTATTGCACAAACCATGCACCCATTTGCCATGCTATTCTATGTTGCTGTGTTAGACGCGGAATATAAATAAGCTGCTTGCCTATGGAAGCATCATCGGTTATTTCAGAACGTTGGTTGGTAGTAGCTGTGTAGTTTATGGAAGATTGAATACTAAAGTAGTGCTTACCTAATTTTTTGCTTGCACCCCACTCCGTTTCCAGGCCTCTGCTCCACACGCTGCGCAAATTGCGCGGAGAGGCAAAATTGCCGGAAGGAACCCAAACCACCCAGTTGTTTACTGTTCTGTTATAAAATGTAAGTGCGCAATGAAATACAATGTCTTTAATGGTTTGCTTAAAGTCAGCACCCATCTCCTGCCCCCATCCTGTTTCAGGTTTTAAATCAGCATTGCCACCCGGTGCAAAGTAGCGTTCATTTAATGTAGGGAAACGGTAAGAACCTGCAACCTGTGCCCGCAAACCCAACGCAGGTATAGGCTGATAACTTACACCGGCAAAAGGTATTAACGGTGCTGCACTTCTATCTGGCCACTCCTGCCTAATGCCGGCATTGGATTTAAATCGCTTGCCTGTATCATATTTCCAGGTGGCTAAAAGTGCGAGCCTGTTGAGTGTTTTTTCCCCGCCATAACTTTCGTGTTGCCCGGCCGACCATGTATTGCTTATAGCCATGAGCAGTACATGCTTTTTATGCGGACGGTAGTGCAATTCAAATTCACTGATTTGTGTTTTGATTTTGCTATGTGAATTTATTACAGTTAAAGGATCAGCGAAGTTTAACACTTCATAAAAACCTGCCACCCTTGCCAAACTTTGCCAGGCGCCTGATTTAACCGACCACTCTGAAGAAATGCGAATAGATTCATCAAACTGTTTGGCTTTGGCCCCTTGTGCAGAGAGCACGGAAGGAATTTGCCTATCGGCCATCTGATACCAAATAAAAAAATTAATTGATTGATTGGCATTAATCAGAAAATGATTTTCCAATTGAATGGCCCTGCCCTTAACTGCTGCATTTTGCCTGCGTTGCTCAGGAGCTCCTGCAAGTGATGTATTTTTATAGGTGAAATTATTTTGAGTTTGAAGATTGCTTGCACGCAGGCGTAAAAACCATTTGCGGTTACCAAATGAAAACTGCATCCCCATGCGCTGATAGCCAAAGCTGCCCGTGCTTGCAGAAACGGATGCCTTGATGCCTTGACCAAACTGCGGTAAGCTTTGTAAACGAATGGCACCGCCAATGGCACCACTGCCAAACAACACACCGTTTCCGCTATGCTCAATGGTTAGCAGATCGGTAAAATCAACCGGAATCAATGATAAATCGGCAAGCCCCAGCATGGCGCTTTGCAAATTAAATCCGTTCCATAAAACAGCGGTATGCTCTGCATTGCTGCCTCTGAACGAGGCCGTGCTGATATTGGATGGCCCGTAGGTTTTAACAAATACTGCGCTGTGTTGTGCCAGCAAATCACCCAATGTAAGGTGCGCTGCACGGGCAAGCGAAGCAGAATCAATAAGGGTAAATTTTGAACCGGCTTTAAACGCATCAAAGCGTGTGGAATAAACTGAAACATCTTTGAGTGTCATGGCAGAATCAGACAGCAGCTGGCCTTTGCCATGCAAGGATGTAAGCAATAATAAGATAGGCACACAACTGAATTTTTTTTGCATAACTCAAACCATTCAGCCACCAAGAAAAAAGAAGGGATAAACGAACGACCGGAAAAGAATATTAACGCAGTCAGCCTTTTATCACGTTGCTTTTTCTCCCGAAAGCTCATGATGAAATTGTTAAGCGGCAGGTCTTCTGACTTGCTTCCGAGAACTCCGGTCTTCCCATACACATTTTGTACAGTGACAAAGATTGGAGCTTACGTTTACACCCTTGGGTGATGAAGCTTACAGCAGCGGGTACTGTTCAGGATTTTCACCTGATTCCCTTTTAATCCCAAACTAAATGACGAATCATACAGTGAGGAACCATTTAACGGTGACAAAATTAAATTTAAAATTAAATTTGTATAACCCTTGTTCAACAATTTTATTAACAGCCTGATTTTGATAAATATAAAAACACCACATGCATGAGCAAAACATCCGCAAATTATATAGCAAGCAGTGAGGCTATTTTTAGGCAGTATAAACTGCTGGCCGAAAAAGCACTGGAGCAGGTAAGCCATGAAGAATACTTTTATACACCTGATGCAGAATCGAACAGCTTGTATCTGATCATAAAACACCTGAGCGGCAATATGCAATCGAGGTGGACAAACTTTCTTACCACAGATGGAGAAAAAGAATGGAGAAACCGCGATGCGGAATTTGAGCAACATGAGCAACCCGACACAGTACAAATAAAACAAGTATGGGAAATAGGCTGGCAATGTTTGTTTGATGCATTAAACGGCCTGAAAGAAAGTAACCTAAAAGATATTATTTACATACGCGGTGAAGCACACTCGGTAATGGAAGCCATAAACAGACAGGTGGCACACTACAGCTATCATGTGGGCCAAATGGTTTTTCTGGCCAAAATGATTAGGCAGCAACAATGGAAAACACTGTCTATAGCCAAAGGCCAATCAGAAGCATATACTAAAAACATTAATAAGTAAAACATGATACCCATTTTGTTTCTGCATGGCGCACTGGCTTCAAAATCTCAGTTTGATGAAATGCTGAACATGCTGCCTGAAACCATAAAAGCTGATGCCATTAATTTTAGCGGACACGGAGGCAAACTGCCTGCACTAACGGGTTACACCTTTCAAACCTTTGCCAATGATATTTTGGAATATGCGGATGCAAATAAACTGGATAAGCTGAACTTGTTTGGTTACAGCATGGGCGGATATGCCGCACTTTACTTTGCAAAGCTTTATCCGGAAAGGGTGAACCGCATTTTTATGCTAAACGTAAAGTTTAACTGGGATATGGAGAGCACGGAAAAAGAAATTGCCATGCTCAATGCGGAGAATATGCTTTTAAAGGTACCAGGATTTGCCAATAACCTGATGATGCAGCATGGATTAAATATGTGGAAACAAGTGGTGCAGCAAACGGGAGACATGATGCAGCAACTGGCCTCCAAAGTTATGCTTACCGATGCTGACTTTAAACAGATAAAATGCCCGGTGTTACTATCCGTTGGCGACAAAGACCATACAGCTGGTTTAGAACAAACACTTTCTG
>JBIIGU010000182.1:0-3530 GCA_044236275.1 Bacteroidia bacterium
CCAATGAAAGTTGGGATAAAACAATGAATGTGAACCTGAGAGGCGTTTGGTGGTGCATGAAACATCAGATTCCTGAAATCTTAAAAACCGGAGGCGGTGCTATTGTAAATAATGCATCCATTGCGGGACTTGTTGGTTTTGCAGGAGCACCAGCCTATGTTGCCTCCAAACATGCTGTGGTTGGCTTAACAAAAAATGCTGCTCTCGATTTTGCCAAACAAAATATCAGAATAAATGCGGTTTGTCCGGGTATTATTCATACACCCATGATTGATAGATATGCGGCAGGCGACCCACAGAAACTGGAACAGTTGGCAGCAGGTGAGCCAATTGGTAGAGTTGGTGAACCGCATGAAATAGCAGAAACAGTTTTATTCCTCTGCTCCGATGCTGCTTCATTTATTACCGGACAGGCTATTGCAATAGATGGCGGATGGACAACCCAATAAATGATAAACTATGCTAAAATAAAAAAGCACCGTAGTTTATAACTGGTTATTACTAAAAAAAACGCGCACCATTTCCAGCAACTGATTTTCGGTTAAATAATCGCTGTTTTGAAGATTGATGTTCTTATCTCTGAATGCACTCTGTTCAACTAAATAATTATGCAATTCCTTCTTGGCCTGCCCTGCACCAAACAATAGAATATCTTGGTATGGCGTAAGTTTTTTCTTTATTTGATGAAAATAGGCTTTCATTAGTTCACGGCTCTGCATATTTATACTGTACTCGTTGTTTGAACCCTGATAAGGATCAGAGCCAAAACGCGCTTGATTGCTGCCTTGTCCGCGTTCTCTGGGATGAGTTTCCAATCCGCTTTCTATGCTTTCATCAAATTTGGCAATACCATTTTCACAGGTGATGAATTGTGCTTTTGCATGGTCGATAAACACGGCCATTTTGGTTTCTGTATTCATAATGCAACCGAATTAATAAAAACAAAACTACAGCTAAAACAAATTCATCAATCTGATATTGGTCATCTTTAAAGATGAGATGAATTGGTTATTTACTCTCTAGTAAATGATTCACTTGTTTTATTTCAGCTTCTCATTATTCAAATGTCTGTCGGCATCACGAGTTGTCTTTTTTAAGATATTTTTTTTCATAGCAGCAGTTAAATCGATGCCTGTTTGGTTGGCCAGGCAAACCAAAACAAATAAAACATCGGCCATTTCATCTGCCAAATCCACCTCATTATCAGATGCCTTAAATGATTGTTCCCCATACTTTCTTGCCATAATACGGGCCACTTCACCAACTTCTTCCATAAGAATGGCAGTATTGGTAAGTTCATTAAAATACCTGACTCCAGTTGTATTAATCCACTGATCTACAGTTTTTTGAATATCATTTAAGGTTTCCATTCCTTTTGGTGTCTATTTAAAGTGTACAAGTGTATGAAAAGTAGTGCAATTCTGGTATGTATGCATGGCTTCAGGTAAAAATGTAAATTTATTCTGCTATTTATCAAACATTTATCAAATAGCCTATTTAGATAACGAAAAGTGGCACAGTTTTAACTAAATAATGGGTAATACTTTTTTCATTGATAAAACACCAAAGCCGACTGATTTAGATTAGTCGGCTTTTTCATTTATCTAACTTGAAGAAGTTTGAAAATCTCATCCAAATTTGGAGTGAGTATTATCTCTATTCTGCGGTTTTTTCTTCTGGCTTCAGGAGTTTTTGCAGGATCTACCGGGTAATACTCAGCTCTTCCTGCTGCTATAAAACGTGTAGGTTTAATTTTGCCACTTTGCTGAAGCAGCCTTACTACTGATGTTGCTCTTAAAACACTAATGTCCCAATTATCTTTGAGTAACTTGTTTTTACCTTTGTATTCAACATCATCGGTATGGCCTTCTACCGTAAGGATGGTAGTTGTATCTTGATTTAAGGCTGTAGCTACTTCAAGCAATGCCTGCCGACCTGCAGGGTTCACATCTATTTGCCCGGATTGAAACAGAAGTCGCTCATCAAGCGAAATATAAACTTTGCCACCAATGGTTTGCACGCTGATACCTTTATCTTTAAATCCAATCAATGCTGCAGCAAGTCGCTCCCGAGTGCTATTCATAATTGAATCCTTTCTTAGCAGTAAATCCTCCAGCTCAACCACCTTTGCAGTAGATTGACTAAGACGTGAAGTTTGTCCTTGCAGTTCTTGAGTTAACCTAGCTTTCACTTTCTCTGTCGTATCCACATAGAATCTAAATGCAGAATCAACAATAATGGAATCACGCTTTAGGCGAACAACTTCCTGTTTTAATACTTTAGCATCCACCACCAGTTGATCACAATTTTTATTATTGGCAGCTACTTGCTGTTTCATTAACTGATACTGCCCATCGGCAAATACCCAAAGCGCATACATATCATTATACTTTCGCTGGGAGACGCAAGATGAGAGTAATACTGAAATAATAAATAAAGAGATTAACCTTGGCTTCATTTCAATAGGCTGGTTTATGCCAAATATAAGAGAATGTTTTAAAAACCAATAAACTAAACAGCAATTTCCTCTCCGGATGCATTGAAGAAACGATACTCTCCAAACTGAAACGACTGTATTGGATTAATTTTTATAAAGCGCTTGTATTTAAAAAACCACCTAAATCTTGGGGACTTGAAATAACCTTTTGTGAGGAATGCAGCGATATAAGGATGAACATGTAAACTAATTCCCGACATATTCATATTCTGCAGCAAGTACTTCACCCGATTCTCTATTTCATCCAGAATAACCACACTTGAGGATATTTCTCCGGTACCTTTACAAGTTGGGCATTTTTCAGCCGTTACAATTGCCATTTCCGGCCTAACGCGTTGTCTGGTAATTTGAACCAAGCCAAACGGGCTCATTGGAAGAATCTTATGTTTGGCACGGTCGCTTTTCATCTCCACCTTTAACCGTTCATATACCAGTTTGCGATTGCCGGCTGTTTTCTGATCTATAAAATCTACCACAATGATGCCGCCCATATCCCTTAAGCGAAGTTGACGTGCAATTTCATCAGCCGCTTCAAGGTTTACCTTGAGTGCATTCTCTTCCTGATTTATTTCTTTACCTGCAATATTGCCGCTGTTTACATCAATAACATGTAACGCTTCCGTATGTTCTATTACCAAATAACTGCCGCCAAGAAAATTAACCTGTTTCCCAAAAGCTGATTTAATTTGCTTATCAATACTAAAGTACTCAAATATATTTTGTTTGGTGCTTTGATAGTGTCTGACAATTTTCTCCAATTCAGGAGCTTTAGCCTTCATGTAATTTCTAATCTGATTATATAAGTACAGATCGTTTACATGTATACCAATAAAATCATCATTTACTAAATCTCTTATTAAAGTTAGTGTTCTGTCACTTTCTCCTAAAATTCGTTGAGGTGGTGTTGCATTTTTAAGTTGCTCACACATGTTCTCCCAACGTTTCAGTAAATCTCTTAAGTCGGTTTCAAGGTCGGCTGAATCTTGACCCTCGGCAACAGTTCTAACTATTACACCAAAATTTTCAGGCCTTA
>JBIIGU010000183.1:0-3529 GCA_044236275.1 Bacteroidia bacterium
GAAAATATTATCGGTGGTTATTAAAAAGTAAAAAGCCAATGCGATGAGTGCCCCTGTTTTAATAAAGGTATTCAGTTTAAGCGACCTTTTAGGTAGGATAAGCAGGAAGCCAATAAAAATGCTTAGCATAGCTGCACGTGAACCTGTAGTAATAACCGACATTGAGAAGAGTAAAAGAAGTCCTATGGAAACATTATTATTGAAAAGTGGGGTAGCTAATCGTAAAAAAGTAAATAAAATAAACACTATGCAAATCAGAAAATGTGAGGCAAGTAAATTTTGATTTATCCCTTCCACGTCAACCCGCTCAAGTTCTTCATTGTGCTGAGAAAAATCTACGAGGGCAAGGTAGGCGAGGTATAGACAAGCAATGATGTATGCTTTAAATATTAAGGGGATGAGTTGGCTATTTCGAGCAATAATATTAGCTGCAATAAGTGTGGTTAACATCCACATAAACAATCTGAAAATAGAATAATAATCAGGATTTCCGGCCCATACCATTATGCTTAATGCTGCCCAGGTAAAATACAGATAGAAGTTTAAGGGTGTGATATTCCAGTGCATGCGTCTCTCTGTAAAAATATAAAGCAAGATCATTGCAGTTCCGGCAATACGTGTAGTAGAACCAAGCAAATCCTGCAGCAAGAAGTCTTCCAGTGGGAGGAAAAATACATAGAGCAACAAGGCCCATTCTGCCGGTCTCAGTTTTTTGTTCTCTTTTATCAATTCGGTGTTTTTCTTATTTTTTTAATACCTGCTGATACTGCTCGATAAGTTTTTTTGTGCAAGCCTCTACCGAATACTCAGCCTCAATATATTCTTTCATCTTTATGCATCGTGTAGTCATTTCATTGGAATGATTTATCGCCTTCTCGATGGAGGATAGCAGGCTCTCAACCGAAATATCAGGCATTAGCAATCCTCGCTCGTCTTCCCCCAGCAATTCAGGTATACCGCCAACACGCGAGGCAATGATAGGAATACCTACTGCCCCTGCCTCCTTTAATACATTGGGCATGCCTTCAATTCGGGATGGAAATATAAAAAGGTTGCAGACCTGCATATATTGATATACAATTTCTGGTGGTTGAAGGCCCAAATAATATTCATTATTATTGAATTGAAAGGCATCTTTATCCATAGGGCCAATCAGGATTAGGATTGTATCTGCTAAATTCAATTTTCGAAACGCAGTAAGCAGCACATCTGTACCTTTTAAAAACGAAATGGCCCCTGCATATAAAAAGTATATCTTACCCGAATTTAATTGAAGACGTTGCTTAAGCAAGCTTTTCTCTTCAGCTGTTATTCTTGATACATGCACACCCACCGGATGTACGGTAAGCTCAGCATTTACCTCTGTTGTTCGTTTAATTTCTCTAACAATTTCATTGCTAACGCCAAGCATCTTAGCAGCTCCTTTGGCATAACGCTTAAGCCTCGAGGTCATTAGATCAGTGTCCGGTTCGCACATGGGATATTCCTGGCCATTAATGGTGTATAGATAGGGTACCTGATAATACTTTGCCAGTTTTTCTGCTACATCGCCTAATGGATAAGAGGGATATGAATTTCGAAAATCAATGAGTTGCGGATTCAATTTAGATAAAAGTGGCTTTAAAGAATTGAAAATTAGAAAGGGTCGAAGGCGAAATTTGTCTACAAAAGGGAAGCTGATATACCTTGGTCTGTAAATAGTTATTCCATTTCTCTTTTCTTTTCTAGGTATTAAATGATAGTTTTTTAGACGTGGAATAAGTTTTTCAATCCATTTGTTCGAGTAAGGCAAAGGTGCTATTACCGTTACCTGAATGCCTTTGCTTGCTAATCCTTCACAAATCACTTTAAAGAAATAGCCTTTATTTGGGAAAATTAAAGAACTATAGTTGGATACAAAGAACAAAACATGCATAGATAGATGACTATAAAGAAGTTTTCTTCTCCCACTTATTATACCACAAAGCCAGTGTTAATAAGAACCATATCTTTTCTGCATTTGGCTCAACACCCGAGTAAAATTGATTTATATAGGTATTCAATGCTTTTTTATTGAATAAAGGGATATTGCTGTCAATCAGTAAATCACAAACCATAGGTTTGAGTTCAGCCTTCAGCCACTTGTCTGTGGGAATGCCAAACCCCATTTTCGGACGATTCATCATTTCCTTCGGAATGTATTGATGTGCGATTTTTTTAATCAGATATTTTGGAGTATTGTTTTTAAACTTAACGGAAGATGATAATTTGGTCATATATTCCGTTAACCTGTGGTCCAGAAATGGCTCACGGCATTCCAGACTGCACGACATGCTGGCACGGTCCACTTTTACGAGTAAGTCATCCACGAGCGTTGTTTTATATTCAATGGCCATCATGAGGTTAAGTACATCCTGATGTTTTAGCTGCTTAAAATCGTCATACGCTGAGGGTAGTGGCTCAAAATCAAAACACAATATCTTTTTCAGTTCGTTTTCCTTGAAGTGATAGGGCTCAATCCGATACCTGAATTTTGAAGTCCAGTTTTTTTCAGACAGTATCTTTTCAACTTTAAGTAGCTTTTGTCGCCACGCAAATCCGTTGGGAGTGTTTGGCATCAAATGACCGGCTAGTGCAGATGCCTTTTTCATCATAAAGGCTTGTGGGCCGCTCATTTTTGTGAATCTGGTATAATGATCTAAGTCGCTGTAATATCGGGGATAACCGCAAAATAATTCATCCCCTCCGTCAGCTGATAGTGCTACTTTTACCTGTTTAACTGCATGTTGGCTAACTAATGTGGTGGGTAGTGCTGAACTATCGGCAAAGGGTTCATCGTAATAGTCAGGCAGTGCAGGTATCAGGTTAATTGCATCCTGATAGGTGCAATAAAACTCATGATGATCAGTACCCAAATGTGCAGCTACTTTTTTAGCAAAAGGCGCTTCGTTAAAAGCCTCCTCTTCAAAACCTATGGAGAAGGTTTTTATTTGTTTATTACTGCTTTTTTGAAGTATAGCCGTCACAAGCGAACTGTCATACCCACCGCTTAAAAATACCCCCACAGGTACATCAGCCACCATGCGATAATTGAAAGCAGATTTCATAAGCTCATGAATTTCTTCTATAAGTTCATTTTCATTCTCGGGGATTATGCTATCAGTATAACGTAAGATGTCCCAATACGACTCAGTGGTAATTTCCTTATTGGCAATGTTTAGTTCAAGTACATGACCGGGTAGTAATTTATAGGTGTGTTGATAGATACTATGCGGTCCGGGTATCCAGCCATGTTTTAAAAAATCAGCCGCAGCATCGGTGTTAATATCATTTCTAAATGCCGGGTGACGATGAAACGATTTAAGTTCGGAGGCAAATAACAGCACACCCCCATGGTGGTAATAATAGAGAGGTTTAACACCTGCCCGATCTCTGAAGAGAAGAACTTTCCCCCGGTTGATATCATATACCACAAATGCAAACATGCCTATAAATCTGTGCACACAGTTTTTGCCCCAAGCCATGTATGCATGAAGTGCAACCTCTGTAT
>JBIIGU010000184.1:0-3527 GCA_044236275.1 Bacteroidia bacterium
CGCATCGGATTTAATAAATCGATAACAAAATACCAATCGGCTTAATCCATAATCATCTGCAGCATCTCCAATAAAATAAATCTGTTTGCCGGTTAGAGTGTCTGATTTTTCTTCTGCTGAAATTGTGGGGTAGGCATCAGGCAAAACGCTAATCATATAACTTAAGGAATCTCCTGTACCGATAATGTTATTGCCTGTTTTTATATAATACGCAGTAGATAAAAATAACTTTTTACTGAAAGTAAATACATCTGTTTCCTGCTGCTGTGCTTTGGTGGTAACGCCATTAAACCCCAAAACTACTTGTTTGGCCTGCTGTACAGCAAATTGCCAATTTAAAACTGTGCCAGCAGGAATAGTTATATCACCCGGGTTGCTTAGGGTTTCGGTTTTTTTATTTAAATATTTTGGGTATTGCAACTGCAGCTTGTACCCAACAATTTTGGGCCTTGAAATCACTTCCAGCTTATATATTTCTGAGGAAAACTCATTGGACTCAAAATAAAACTCTTCTGAGTGCTTAAGCGTATTAAACAAGTAGCTAAAGTGCGTATTGTCTTGCTTCTGCATTTTTATTTTATGATCGCCCCTTACCAGAAAAACCTCATCCGGAAGCTTGCTGCCATCAAGCTTTAACTCCAAATTAAAATCAGAGAATTGCTCTGCTTTAAGGTTTTGGTTGGTTATAGTAAAACGAAACGGGGCTGTGCGCTTAAACGGCTGGTTGTAGCTAATAACTCGTTTTCCGCCATCACTAATCATGCCGGGGGCCATTAAATATATCGCAACGTAGAGCATAATGGGCAACAAAACATAGCGGGCATATCGAACATTCTTTTTTATATCAATGGCTGCAGAGAAAGGAATGGATTTAAGCTGGTTTGTTTTTTGTTCAATTGCCGCATTTAATAATCCGGCATCTTGGGTGCTTTTCAGTTCATTTTGCAGCTGAAGGGTGTTAAGAAGTTTATCCTTCACTTCCGGAAAGTGTGTTCCGATAATTTGTGCAGCTTGTGTGTGGTTAATAATTTTTCCCAGCCTATACATATGTGCCAGAGGCAACAAAACAAACCGTACAATAAAGTAAATGGATGTGCTCAGAACAGAATAAAACAAAACAGCCCTTACTATAGTGCCGAAGTGGCCATAATATTCCATTGATACGGCCAGCAAAAAAGTTATTAGAATGGCCATTGCGGTGTAACTAACGCCTTTTATCAATTGGTTTTTATAATACCTTCTGATAAACGAATCAAGTTTTTGTAATAATATATCTCTTGCTACTAACATTGCCAAAGGGCGAAATTAAGAGAATAAGGAAAATCTTGCTGAGGTATTTTTTATTTTTGACAGCTTAAAATCATATTTTGAGGTATGATTATTGATTATACATTTGAATGATGATAAAATTTGTTCGCTTAGCACTCGTTTTAATATTGTTTTACCCACCGGTTACCCATGCTCAAAAAAGCAAAACCGAGAACAAACCGGCCGAACCACAAAAACTTATTTGGTATGAGTGGAATAAAGGATATGAACTGGCAAAACAAACAGGAAAAATTGCACTAGTTGATGCCTACACGGATTGGTGTGGGTGGTGCAAAAGAATGGACAGAGACACTTACAGCAACCCCGATGTTATTGCTTTACTCAATACATATTTTGTGCCCATTAAGTTTAACCCTGAGATTGAAAATGTGGCGTATTATGTAGAAACCGACACCGTTAGCGGGCCACAGCTTTATGGCATGTTATCGCAGGGCAAATCAACCGGTTTTCCAACAACTTATTATTTGTTTCCGCGTAAAATGAGAATCATTATTGACCCCGGCTACAAGGGGCCTGAAGACTTTTTAAAGATTTTACAATCAGCTATTGAAGAAAATAAAAAATAAGCCGCATATCCTTACCTTCGCTTCTCCATTATGAGTGATGCAATAAAACACGAATGCGGCATAGCTTTTATCAGGCTTCTTAAACCGCTTGATTACTATCAGCAGAAATACGGGTCAACGCTTTATGGCCTTAAAAAGCTTTACCTGCTAATGGAAAAACAACACAACCGGGGCCAAGATGGTGCAGGTGTGGGGGTAATAAAATTAAACCCCGAGCCAGGTAGCCCATATTTATTCAGAAGACGAGCAAGTGGTAGTAATGCAATTGCTGAAATCTTCGGTAAAATAAGCAAGAAAATTAACGAGTCGGGTACAAAAAAAGAGCTTCAGGATCCTGCTTACTTTAAGCAAAATTCTCCCTTTGGGGGCGAGGTTTTGCTTGGCCATTTGCGCTATGGCACCTATGGTGGAAGCGAAAGCAATCTTTGTCACCCTTTTATCAGAGAAAACAACTGGATGACCAGAAACCTGATGCTTGCGGGTAATTTTAATATGACCAATGTTGATGAGTTGTTTGATTTGCTGATGGAGCTTGGGCAACACCCAAGTGAAAAAGCAGACACTATTACCATGCTGGAAAAAATTGGGCATTTTCTTGACGAAGAAAATCAGACGCTTTTTGAACATTACAAAGCAGAAGGATTAAACAATAAAGAAATTACTCGACACATTGCGGCCAACCTGAGTATTGAAAATATACTAAAACGTTCGTTGAAAGAAGTAGATGGTGGTTATGTGCTTGCGGGTTTAGTTGGCCACGGGGATGCTTTTATTGTGCGCGACCCCAACGGGATAAGACCATGTTTTTATTATCAGGACGATGAAGTAGTTGTGGTAACTTCTGAAAGGCCGGCTATACAAACCGGTTTTAATGTGCGCATCAGTAGCATAAAAGAGTTGGGAGCGGGAAATGCCCTGATTATAAAAAAAGATGGCACCGTTACCGAAACCAACATCATTCCTGCCGGAGATAAAAAGCAGTGCACCTTTGAAAGAATCTATTTCTCGCGCGGCAACGATAGAGATATATATAAAGAACGGAAAAAGCTGGGATACCTGCTTACTCCTAAGGTGCTTTCATCCATCAATCACGATATTAAAAATACTGTTTTTTCTTATATACCCAACACTGCAGCAACTGCCTTTTACGGAATGATTGACGGTGTGCTGGATTATTTAAGCCAATACAAAGCAGATGAAATTATTAAAATGGGGGCAAACCCTGATAAAGAAGAGTTAAAAAGGCTGCTAGAGTTGAAGCCCCGCAGGGAAAAAATTGCCGTCAAAGACGCCAAGTTGCGCACATTTATTACAGACGACCAGCACCGCGAGGATATGGTGGCTCACGTTTACGATGTGACTTACGGAATCATCAACAACAACACGGATACTCTTGTTGTAATGGACGACTCTATTGTGCGCGGCACTACGCTTCGCACAAGCATTTTGCGCATTTTAGATCGTTTGCATCCTAAAAAAATCATTATTGTTTCCAGTGCGCCTCAAATCAGGTATCCGGATTGTTATGGCATTGATATGAGTAGGCTTAAGGATTTCGTGGCATTTCAGGCCATGCTTTCACTATTAAAAGAAACCGGCAGAGAGCAATTGTTGGAGGGTGTTTATAAAAAA
>JBIIGU010000185.1:0-3520 GCA_044236275.1 Bacteroidia bacterium
TGAAAACCTAAGCAGGTCTGACACATTCTGTGCAGATGCAGGAGGAATTTGAAAGGCAAGCAGGGCGCCTGCCATGAAAATGGGTATGATTTTCATGATGTGCTATGTTTTTTTATCCTTTTGTATATTAATTATCTCGGACGGCTAGCCGGTCTGCTCATTCCGCCACCACCGCCACCAATGGATCGGCCCCCACCACCGCCACCAATGCTTCTACCACCGCTGTTTGCAGGAGGTGCGCTGTATCTTGGCACAGAGGGTGCATTGTAGGAAGGAGGTAAATTACCATTTGAAGGTGACGAAACACTTCCGTTGTTAGGCACATATCTATTGTCTCGTGGTGCCATCTGATCGCGGTTATCTCTTTGTGGATTAACAGGTGGTGCAGGTCGGTACTGCTCGTAGCCTTGCTGCGTTGCCTGTTGCTGTTGTATGGATGGTTGATAACTGTTGTATGCAGGAGGAGCAGATGCTTCCTGATTTGCGGGAGGTATATAAACAACCCGACCATTAATATTTTCTAACCTTGCAGCACCTGTGGCCTGCGGTTGACCAATACTGCGGGCAGCATCTGTTCCTGCAGGATTGGTGGCATTCATACCGGGGTTTGAAGGTGGAGTACCTGAACTCATAGAAGGTCTGGGTCTACCCAAGGCAGGTGTATTTGCAGTTGACTCACCATTGTGGTGGATGATGATAGGCCTGTTCCAGCCCCAGCCTCCCCACCACGGATCGTACCAACCATTACAGCCCCAACTGTTCCAACCCCATCCGTTGTTCCAATTATTCCAACCCCAACCGTTGTTCCAATTATTCCAACCCCATCCGTTATTCCAATTATTCCAACCCCACCCGTTGTTCCAATTATTCCAACCCCATCCGTTGTTCCAATTATTCCAGCCCCAGCCGTTATTCAAACCAATATTCCAAGATGGTCCCCAGCCTCCCCAGTTATTCCAACCAAGGCCAATATTCCAGTTATTCCATAATCCGTTATTTACTCCGTAAAGCCTGCGCATTCTGCGGTTTTCTCTTCTTGCTTCTCTGGCAGCTTCTCTTTCATCAAAGGGAGGGCGCGGATTTGGGTCATAATAACTTGACAGATGCGGATATAATTTATACAATGAGTCTTGCTTAGCTTTGTATTCAGGATATCCAAGGGCTGCATTCAGATTTGTTGTTTCATCAATGCTGTTTGTTGGCCGCGGATCTCCGTATTGAGGTGGGTGTTTGCGTATTATGGAATCTACGTCAACATCCTTAATGATAACTGCTTTATTGCCGCGTTGCTTTCTGCTGTAATAAACATCATCCTCTGTGTTGCCAAATTGCTTGCCTGTTCCGCAAGAAGCAATAATGAGGAACAATGCCGATAGTATGCCAATGATTCTATTCATACATGAATATTTTACTTATACAAAATAACAACTAAAAACTATTTTTGTCCGCAGACATAAAAGAATTGACAAATAATATTCCAAACTTATCTATTTCGTAAAAAATAATGGAAATTAAGAAGATAAAACGCAGCGAAGACTACAGTGCATGGTACAATAATCTGGTTAAAAATGCTGATTTAGCTGAGCATTCAGCGGTTAAGGGCTGTATGGTAATTAAACCATACGGATATGCCATTTGGGAAAAAATGCAGGCTGAACTAGACAGAAGGTTTAAAGAAACAGGACATCAAAACGCCTATTTTCCATTATTTGTTCCTAAAAGTTTGTTTGAAGCGGAAGAAAAAAATGCAGAAGGTTTTGCAAAGGAATGCGCGGTGGTAACACATTACCGATTAAAAACCGATCCTGCAAACCCGGGTAAGCTTATGGTTGATCCGGAAGCCAAGCTGGAGGAAGAGCTTGTTGTGAGACCAACCAGTGAAGCTATTATCTGGAATACATATAGAGACTGGATTCAATCGTATCGTGATTTACCTATCTTAATTAACCAATGGGCCAATGTGGTTAGATGGGAAATGCGTACCCGTTTGTTTTTGCGCACAGCAGAATTTCTTTGGCAGGAAGGACATACCGCTCATGCAACCAGAGAAGAAGCTATTGCAGAAACCAAACAAATGCTTGAAGTGTATGCTGATTTTGCGGAAAATGTTTTGGCTGTTCCGGTTATTAAAGGAGTGAAAACAGAAAATGAACGTTTTGCAGGTGCCGATGAAACTTATTGCATTGAAGGATTAATGCAGGATGGCAAAGCGCTGCAAATGGGTACTTCGCACTTTCTAGGGCAAAATTTTGCAAAAGCATTTGAGGTAAAATATGTAACCAGAGAAAATAAACAGGAATATGTTTGGGCAACATCATGGGGGGTATCTACCCGCTTGATGGGCGCATTAATTATGAGTCATAGCGATGATGAAGGACTGGTTTTGCCTCCCAATCTTGCACCCATTCAGGTAGTAATTGTTCCTATTTATAGAAAAGATGAAGAGAAGGCAGTAGTGCTTGAAAAAGCCCGTGTAATTCAAGCTTCGTTAAAGGCAAAAGGTATTTCTGTGAAGCTGGATGAACGTGATAATATGACTCCGGGATTTAAATTTGCCGAATATGAATTAAAAGGTGTTCCCGTAAGAATTGCCATTGGTCCGAGGGATGTACAAAATGAAACCATTGAGGTTGCAAGACGCGATACCAAGGAAAAGCAGGTGATGAGTATGATAGATCTGGAGCACAAAATGGAGCACCTGCTTACCCAAATTCAAAGCAATCTATATCAGCGAGCATTGGATTATAGGGATGAACATATAACTGCAGTGAACACTTGGGAAGAATTTAAAGATGTGCTGGAGCATAAAACAGGATTTGTTAGCGCGCATTGGGATGGTACTGGAGAAACCGAGCAAAAAATTAAGGAAGAAACCAAAGCTACCATTCGCTGCATCCCTTTGAATAATGTTAAAGAAGCAGGCAAGTGCATATTAACTGGTAAGCCAAGCACTCAACGTGTCTTATTTGCAAAAGCATATTAATAAATATAAGGTAATGACTTCATCAAAAATTAAAGACATACAAAAGCTACTCTGCGAAAAATCAAACACCAAGCAGCAGGTATTTCAGATTACGCAAAACACATTTGCCTCATTAAAAAAGGTAATGAAAGAAGTGTCGGAAGACTTATTTCCTTGTTTGGTTGAGGATGCGCCAAAAGTAGAAATAAAGTATTCAGAGAAAGGCGATTTTGAAGCGCATCTTAAATTTTCGGGAGATACATTGGTAGTGATGATGCATACTAATATTTTCGATTTTGATGAATCACACTATGTATTGAAAAATCCTTATATCAAGGAGGATCCTATGCGAGAATTTTGCGGATTAATTCAGATATATAATTTTTTGGCAGACTCAATTAAATACAACCGCGAGCAGGACATAGGTTACTTAATTGGTAGAATATTTATTAATAAAGACAAACACTTTTTTATTGATGGCAAGAGGCCGCTTTCATTTTTATACAGTGATATATCAAAAAATCAGGTTACAGAAGAGGTGTTGAGAAATGTTATAGA
>JBIIGU010000186.1:0-3519 GCA_044236275.1 Bacteroidia bacterium
TTTTATGATTTGTTCCGGCACGTTGGAGCCCACAATATGAAAAACGATATCAGGAATTTTCTTTCTCACAAGCGGAAAAATTTCTTTAATAAACCAAATTACCGCATCTACATTCGGAGGATGATTAAATCCGCCAACAAAAAGTAAATCTCTTCTGTTTTTTGCAATATAGATTTCTTCTGTTGGGCTAAAGAAGTAAGGTGGCATAGCTGCAACAGGTAAATGAGGCGCATTCGACTTTATTTCATTAATTTCTGTGTAAGAAGGATACAGAATTAAGTCAGCCAGTGAAAAAAGACTGTATTCTTTCTCTTTGCTCTGGGCAGCTTCTGTGATCAGTTGTTTTCTCTGCTCAATTTTGGCTTGTCTTTCTTCACGCATGTAATGAAGGTCATGCCCGTAGAAAATGATTTTTCCATGACAATGCTCCTTAATGTAAGGCATATATTTAGTAGCAATATGCGGACGATTTATAAAATAATAGTCAATATACTTATCATTTTCAACAAGCCATTTTCTCCATGTTTCTGCATACCAAAGCCCATATAAAACTTCTATGCCCATTTGCTGAAGCACCGATGTGTAAGGCTCTTTATTCATAAAATTATCACCTATAAACTTTACATTAAGGCCTTGCTCTACAAATAGCTGAAGGTATTGAAAAACCGTTTTACTGCCGGCATCTTTATCAGGTTCCGGAACATAATGATCAATAACCACTATGCATTTTTTATTTCTACTTCTGTCTCTGGCAAGAAATACATCTTCTCCTGAAGGAAACTGCTTATCCAGTTCATTTTTCCATTTTTCAATAAAGGTTTGCTTGTTTAGTTCCTGATGTTTTTTAATTCCTTTTGTTACACTTTTACCATGCGTTATACCTTCAAAATGCACCACAACGGAATTCGGCTGATAGAGTGTTTCATAACCCATCTTTCTAACGGCAAATGCCAAATCAGAATCTTCAAAATATGCCGGTGCATACCTGTCGTCAAAGCCTCCGATTTCATTCCACAATTTTGTTGAGATCATGATGCTAGCACCGGAAATATAATCACAAGGCTTAACGTAATTGAACATGGCATCATCAGGTTGTTGAAACTTACCGAAGTTCCATCCCGATGCATCATCCCAGATAATACCACCCGCCTCCTGTAAAATGCCTTCAGGGTATACCAGCTTTGAACCAACCATTCCTGCCATTGTATTCTGCTTAAAAACTGCAATCATGCTTTCAAGCCAATTTGGTTGTACAACAGTATCGTTATTTAAAAAAACCAAATATTGTCCTCGTGCCTTTTTTGCAGCTGCATTACAGTTTCTTAAAAAGCCAAGTGCAGGTTCGTTTCTTATATAGGTAATGTTCTTTACTTTTTCGGCAATTGTTTTGGTTTCGTCTGAGGAATGATCATCAGTAAGAATTATTTCATAATCTACATCCTTTACTGTATCAGCAATTGAGTAAAGGCACCTAATGGTGTAAGCATATTGATTATGCACCGGTATAATAATTGATACCAGCGGCTGATCCACTTTTAAGAAAGTGATGGCATCAATTTTTGTATCATCATATATATTAAAGCGGCCTTTCATGCGCTTTTGGATATTGGCAATCAGGAACGACAACACCATAGAAGTTGCTTTTAAAGCAATAATGGAAACCGGATTTTTAAGTAGAACTTTTGGCAACTTACGGCCAATTCTGAAGAGGAGCTTCAGGCACCATTTAATCATTTTCTTAATGATGCTGATACCTGTATATTTATAAACCTTTAAACTCGACTCGTTATCTGATTTTTGAATTTGTATTAATGCAGTAAGATATTTTATCTTATCAATAACCTCTGCAAGTGTATTGGAATAAAGCATCAGCGAGTTAAGTTAACCAACGCAATATATATACTTTATGAGTATTTGAACAGTTTCATTTATTAACGCAGCATCTTATTGTCTTTATTCAATATGTTCAATACCTTGCAGTTTATAATCACATAAGCATGAATGACCTTGAAATTAACGGTTTGCCGGATTTTGGCCTTGGATTTGTTCTTGAATACCTCCAATTCAATGGTTTTCAAATCCGTCAAATCAATGGCAATGCAACTCCCGCCAATATCATCAGCTCTTTACCTGCATTTAAAGTAAACAGAAAAACAATCAGATCAAACACACAATCAGGAGAACTGATTGTTGATTATCCGTATCGTGAAAGCAGTAATGGCAGCATGAACAGCATTGTTTTTTATTGCGATCCGTGGGATTATATTGATTATGCAATGCGGGTACATGGTAAATCAAGAAAAGCAAGTTTAGCAGAGTGGAATGATTTTTACACCATAGTTCTTGCGAATAAATCAGCAACTTTGGTGAGCAGTTTGGCGGTAATGCAGCAACCAAAAAAACTGCTTGCATTGTTAAATCAAGCCTTTGGCTATGGGTTTGATGTTGACGGAGCTAAAAAGAAATATGGCGACTTTGTGAACAAGGAACGCTTTAATCAAATTACAACTATTGAGAATATTCGTTATTGTAAAGAACATACAAAAACAGTTGATATCCTAAAGGCTCTGCATGCTGCTGCAATCTTACCGCACGACTTGATGGTTAGCAATCCTCAAAAGAAATTGGATATTATCATTCCCTGCTATAATCTGGGACAATTTATTTTGGATACCCTCGCGGGTTTGGAGCGCTCTTTAGCAAATAATTTTGAAGTTTTTATTATAGACGATGGTTCAACTTCTGATGAGAGTAAAGCGGGTCTTCAAAAAGCAGAACAACTTGGATATCGAGTAATGTGGGAGGTTAATAGGGGTTTATGTGATGCGCTGAACTTTGCCATAGCAAAAGGGTCCAATCCCTATCTGCTTATTCTTTCAGCCGATGATTACCTAGATCCTAAATTCATCAATCAATCCCTCGCATTGCTTGAACATGATTCAAGTGTGGGAGTCGTTTATACCAATCCGAAAACATTTGGCACATGGTATAGTATGTGGCTCACTCCAGACTTTGATGAGGTGGAATTTTTAAGCAGAAATTTTATAATAGCCACATCCGTGTTTAGAAGAACTTATTGGGAAAAAAGCGGAGGATACGATAAGAGAGCAGATGGCAATGAAGATTGGGAAATGTGGATGAGCTGTTTGGAACAGGGTGCTGTTTTTCATCACATCGATGAATATCTTTTTTCCTACCGTTTCAGGCAGGGTTCAAAAATTCAGCATTACAACTTACCACAAAACAGGAAAAATTTGGTGGGTTATATGGCTGCAAAACACAAAAAGCTCTATGAGAAACATGCAGATAAAATTGTTGCCAACCTCCATTACGCCATAAGCGATATTGAAATGAGACAAAGTGGTAATATCCCGCAGGAGTTAAAATCGCAGGACCAGATAGATTTGGAGAAAGGATTTAAAGTATTAGGTGCCTTAGGTACCTTTATTTATAAAGCCGTAAGAAAAGTTGGTTTTATGAACCGGTAATCAAAGGGTGGTTTTATACCATTCAATTGTA
>JBIIGU010000187.1:0-3516 GCA_044236275.1 Bacteroidia bacterium
TGCGAGAATTTATGCCGGTCCTAATCTGCAATTTTTGCTTGATGCAAAAGATGAAAACCAGCTACCTGATTTCAGTAAATCTAATTTTAATGACTTTGCTGTTGGGGGAATTGCCGGTGCAGGTGTCGATATTCATAAATTTACGATAGATCTCAGGTATGATTTTAGTATATCTGATCTTGGTAAAAAAGTAATAGGGCTCTCAGGAAACTCTTATAACTATAGCACTCGCGCTACTATGTTTCAGCTCATTCTGGGATACAAATTCATCGACCTTTAATGCATATTGAAGCAGTAAGAGAGATCTGTTTATCTAAAAAGGAAGTTGAGGAAACATTTCCGTTCGATAATGATACACTTGTTTTTAAAGTGGCAGGTAAGGCTTTTGCGCTTATTTCTTTGGATCAGCCTAATTCAGTAAACTTAAAGTGTAACCCTGATAAAGCCATTGAACTTAGGCAGCAATATGAAGCGGTTAAACCGGGTTATCACATGAATAAGAAACATTGGAATACCGTTTATTTTAATCAGGATTTAGCTGACCGCGAAATCGCCAATCTTATACATCATTCATATGACTGTGTGGTGTTAGGTTTCCCAAAGGCAAAACAAAGTCAGTTGCTCTCTGAAACGTAAGTCTTGTTTCTTATTAAACGGCTGTTGTACGTTTGTATCACCGCTTTTAATTGCTTTTCTAATGTTAGAGCTATTTCTTTTTCTGTTTCAAGCAGATTTTGTTGCATAGCCGGATCTTCATTAACATTGCCCAAATAAAATGCTTCACCCTTCGTCATCAGTAATACATAAGGAAACTGAATGATTTGGTAAATGTTGTTATAATACTGAATGGCATAATTTCCTGTAGTGCTGTCAAAAATTGAATTGCCAAAGCTGAAATACTTCCCTTTAAAACCACTCAGTTCAATTATACCTGGTAAAATATCTAGCTGCTGCACAGTTTTTGCAATGGTTTGCTTCTTTGCATCAGAAGGGTTGAAAATAATCAGCGGTATGCGATACATGCCCTCCATGCTTTGGTATTCCGGTTTTTCATTCTCGGCAGAATGATCGGCTGTAATAATAAAAATGGTTTCTTTATACCACGATTGTGCTGATGCTGTTGTAAAAAATTGCCTGATAGCTTCATCAGTATATGCTATGCTTTTATGAATGGGTAAGGTACCATCCCTGAATTTATTTTTCAACTCAGGCGGAATAGCATAAGGATGATGGGAAGATAAGGTGAATACCGTAGCGAAGAAAGGTGTTTGCTTTTTAGTCATTTCATGGCAGAAATACTGCAGGTAAGGTCCATCATAAATACCCCAGTGTCCGTCAAAGTCATTTCGGTAAGGATACTCATTAAGTCCGAAATAGCTGCCTCCGTTTGTAATACTAATGAAATTATCAAAGCTCATACTTCCATTTCGTGCACCATGATAAAACGATGCATCGTATCCTGCACTTTTTAAATAGCCACCAATGCTAAACAAGCGATTCGATTGATAGAAACTGCTGGTATATGCATCTTCCATCCATGAAGGCATAGACGCCATTATAGAAGGTAATCCGGTAATAGAACGCTTGCCATTGGCATATGCATGCTCGCACGAAGTGCTTATTTCAATCAGCGAATCAATAAAGGGCGTATATCCTTTTTTATTATTGTAATAGCCTATATATTCTTTGCCTAAACTTTCTACAATAATCAATACAATGTTTTTGCCTTTTACCGGGTTAATATTTTTGTATTTCTCTGGATTATAAAGCTTGGCAGCTTCTGTTTCTGTTATCAATTGCAATTCCTCAACACCTGTTTGTTGCACCGACATAATCACTTGAAAAGGGGTGTTAATGGTTGCACTCACCATTTCAGGCTTTACCAGTCTGGCTGCATCAAAAACACCTAAAGGTTTTAAATTCCAGCCCCCACGTGCTCCTATGAAAGCAAGCGCAGCAACAGGTAAAATCAATGCCCATTCTATGCTCTTGTGTTTTAGCTGTTTTGTAGCCGGTTGCTGCACTTGTCCGGTTTTGTTATAAAGCTTGTTCATTAACCACACGCCAGCAATTAATAATATGGTTAAGTACCAATAGTCACGGATATAAGTTGTTGCCTGATCTATTATATCCTGTTTCATGTTAAGTAATTCAAGACCTGAGCGTTTTCCGCTAAACGGATAATATCCGGTATCAATCAAGTTAAATAAAACAGCCAATGTATTTACCGTTAAAAAATATATTTTAAGAAACTTATTATAAACAGGATGATACCTGAATGGCAATGGGATGATGTGCAATAAAATAAATAAGGCATGTGTGTAGATAATAGCCGAAGTGTCAAACAGTAATCCATAATAAAAGCATTGAATAAGGATAGTTGAATTCTGATTACTGAATGCGTAATAATTAAAGCCGATAAATATTATGCGGCAAATCATATAAATGCCGTAAGCCACCAGTAGTCGCTTAAACAGAAGCTTTATAAAAGGAACTTGCACGGCACAAAGATAATGTTCATAATCAAGTATTGATTTTTATATTTCTTTTATTTATTTGCCTGCGTTGTGAATATTCAGCAAAATATATCTTTAAAATCATACAACACTTTTGGTATAGATGTAAAAGCCAGAGAGTTTGTTGAGATACACTTACTGGAGGAATTAATAACCCTCTGCAGTGTGTTTAACCTTAGTGAAAGAAAAATTCTGATACTGGGTGGTGGCAGCAATTTGCTCCTCACGAAAGATTTTGATGGAATGGTTATCTGCATCCGTTTGGAGGGCATAGAAAAACTGCATGAAGATGATGAGTATATATGGGTAAAAGCCATGGCAGGAGAGGTATGGCATCATTTTGTTTTATGGTGCATACAGCGGGGTTATGCAGGATTAGAAAATCTTTCATTGATACCTGGCTGTGTAGGTGCTGCACCCATGCAAAATATAGGAGCATACGGAGTGGAAATAAAAGATGTGTTCGACTCATTGGAGGCGGTAGAAATAAGCAGTGGTGAGGTGAAAACATTTACAAGAGCCGCATGTAAATTTGGTTACCGCGAGAGTGTGTTCAAGCATGAAGCCAAGGGCAAGTATGTTATTTCTTCCGTAACGTTTAAATTGTTTAAGCAACCGCGTTTTAATACATCTTATGGAGCCATTCAGCAGGTGCTTGATAAAAAAGGGGTGAAAGAACTGAGCATAAAAGCCATTAGCGATGCGGTAATTGACATACGCAGCAGCAAATTGCCCGACCCTAAAAAATTGGGTAATTCTGGTAGTTTTTTTAAAAATCCTGAAATTCCGGTGGCTCAGTTTGAACTGTTAAAAGCACAATACCCCGATATGGTTGGCTATCCGGCAGCACCCGGTTTTATAAAAGTGGCAGCTGGTTGGCTAATTGAGCAATGCGGCTGGAAAGGCAAAATTGTTGGGCAAACAGGCTCGCATAAAGATCAAGCTCTTGTATTGGTAAACTATGGTGGAGCAACAGGAGCCGAAATATGGCAACTGGCAC
>JBIIGU010000188.1:0-3499 GCA_044236275.1 Bacteroidia bacterium
AGGTGTGTTTGGTTTCATCAACCACCACAAAATCCAGAGCATATTTCCAATCTTCTTTATGTGTAATATTTCCTTCATATCCCTGCGATACGTGCCACTCACCAAAAAACGGCAGATGCACATGTATGTAGGTATCGTTTTTAAAACGCTCAATGCTGTTTAGGTAATGGTAAAGATTTTTCTCAGGTGAGTAGAACTGTTGAGGAACCAAAACCAGTCTTTTTAAATGAGTGCGACTATTTAGCAGCATCATAAATAGGATAACAACCAAATTAAACGGTAACGAAAACAGCGGAAGTTGATAAATATACAGAAGGCCTGATAATCCGCTTATGAGAATGGCTATGAGCGGTGTAGCTAAAATAACTAGGAAATAAGATGCACGCGAAGGCACCAGAAAAAATCCGCCTAACGTAATGGCCGTAAGAATGAAATTAAAACCAATATAGGAGTAAAGCAGCTGACTGAATTCACCCGCAACCATATAATAAAATAAATATCCAAGGGAAAAGCCGAGTAGTGATAATGTGAATGCAATACGTGACCAAATAATGATACCTAGAATGATTAAGAGTCCGGCAAGGGTATTATACTGAAAGAAAATAGCTGAAACGGATTTGAGATAGACATCAATAAACAATGGCAGATGCAAATCATTTAGTTTTTCTACCCAATCAACCAGAGAAATACCACCTACTTTAAAAAGCAGATTTGATCTATAAAGCCCTTCTGTACTCAAATGTATAGCGCCAAACGACCGGATACTTATCATGGTTATCCATAATGTAAGAAGGAAAGAAAGGCTCATGGCCGGTACTTTGTATTTATAAAGCAGATTATAAAACAATACTGTAAGCAAAACACTCAAAAGTGCTGCACTCATTACCATGCAAACAAAGGCTATACTCAAATCGTAATAACTTCCCAATACCATGCCTGCCATTAATGCATTAAAGCTATAACTTCCCTGTGTCAACGCTTGTCGGTCTAATCCGGCCCAATGTGCAAAAAGCAATGCCGTTACCACTGCTATCGCACCGCTTGTTCCGGTGTTGGGATCAATAAATGACGATGCAAGCAACAGCCATGCAAATATTTTATTATCTGCAAAAAAGAGTTGCGAGTAGCTATTGATAAAGCCTGGAAAGAAGTTATGCCTTATGAATTTCATTATTCTATTTGAACATGTCTATTGGCAATTCCAAAATTACATCCAATCTGGTGCTGCCTAAAATTAAATTCAGGAAATCTTAAAGCCTTTTAAAAACTCCGGCATTACTTCGTTCATTTCAATATTTTCCAGTGTTTCACGTTTACGAATCAGGTGGGTTTTACCATCCATGCCCAACAGCACCACGGCCGGACGCATGGCAATAAACTGCATCCATTGCGTCATGTTATAGGCCCCAACGGTATGCACTACTACATGGTCATCTTTTTTTAGTGGAGGTAGTGTAGCATGATCTCTGATAACATCAATATTCATACAGAGCGGACCATACATTACCGTATCTTCTGTGTAGGAGCTAAATTCCTGTGCCGGACTAATTTTATGGTTATACCAAAAAGAGGTAAACATGATATTTACACCAAAATCCAGTATGGTTGCCCTGCGCCCGTCAGATAAGCGTTTATTGGCTATAACGCTTCCAAGCAGGTATCCTGCCTCGTCAATGAGTGCTCTTCCGGTTTCCAAAATAAGTAATGGCAAGTCTTTATCAGTAAATCCGGCATTAAGCAGAGCTGTGCAAATCGCTTCGGCAAACTGATCAAAACTTGGCGAGGTATCTTCTCCCGGCAAAAAAGAGCCTTTAAGTGTATTTTTTGATGCAAATCCTCCACCCATATCTATGTACTGTATCTGCTTGCTGAATTTATTTTTAATACCAAGAGCAAGGTCTGCCAGCTTATAAGCCGCAGTAGCATATGCACTCGGAGACAGCATAAATGTTCCGATGTGGCAATGCAAACCGATTAGCTCTAGTTTATCGCCAAGAATAATTTTATTAATGGCATCCCATGCCTGTCCGTTTTCATAGTTGAAACCAAAGCGGTCCCACATTGGATAAATACCTGTATCCATATTCACACGAATGGCGACATTCGGACGCTTATTCATTTCAACAGCAAGTTCAGTTAAGCGGTATAATTCATCCAGATGATCTATATGTATGGGTGAATTGTTATTTATTGCAGAACGCAAATCTTCATCCGTTTTATCAGGGCCGTTAAATATTACACGATTACCCGGAACGCCATTTTTTAATGCTTTGGCATATTCAAAGCCTGATACCACTTCCGCCCATGAGCCTTCCTGATGAAAAATATTGCAAATGGCGTTGATGTAATTTGTTTTATAGCTCCATGCAAATTGCACTTTTGGGTAGCGGGTTTTAAATGCACGATTGGCTTCTTTATAAGTATTGCGTATGGTACGCTCGCTTAGAACAAATACAGGCGAACCGTATTCTTTAATTAAATCTTTTACTGCAAACGTGTCGATATGTGTTACTGGACTATATTCAGTTTTTGTTCCGAACTTATTCATAAGACCTGAATTGATGCGTTGAATCAATGGTCTTTCATATAAAGATTTCTTGTTGCTCATTTCTTTGTATTTTTAGTTTAACAATTTTATAATTCTCCGAATGTTGAGATGTTTTCAAATTCCTTCAGGTCAACAATCTGATCCCAAGAGTAGCGTACGAACATTTTACCTACTTCATAGGTATCATAGGATTCAACTTCTTCGCCTAATGCCAGCCTTATCAATGCTTCTGGATGATTCTGACCGGCACCGGTTGCCAGATGTACCCATGCAGGAAATCTGGGATTGATTTCAATGAGGTAATAATCGTTTCTTTCTGTTCTAATCATTTCAAGTTCAAAACCGCCTCTCCATTTGTTGCCGGCAACCATTTTTTTAGCAATACTCATCAATTCTTTATCTTCCAGTGCAACACCTGCCCAGGCCTTACCTTTATCGGTGATATAGGTTTTGCGCATGGGTACCGCTCCGGTAAGTTTTCCCTTCCCATCACCAAGTCCGGTTAAGTTCACCTCAGTTCCCGGTGTATACTGCTGTATGATAATGGGTAGGCCCCATTTACCGCTTATCTTATTAAAATGAGCCATAGCCTGATCAGGTGAGTAAGCTACTGCCGCGTCATAAAATTTTCCTTTTACCACCAAAGGATAGCCAAATTCATAGGCTAGGCTGTGTATTTCAGCCATACTGTTTATCATTTTACTTTTAGGAACTTTAATACCGTATTTCTCACCAAATGCCGGCAATGCAGATTTATGGCGCTCTTCAAACTGCTCAAGTGTGGGTAAAAATGTGGCGATTCCCATACTTTTTAATGTGCTCTGAAGCTTAATAAAGTTGTAGAGCTCTGCATCAAAGTTGGGTATAATTACGTCAAGTTTTTCTTGTTGATGTATGTATTCAAGTCGTGTAAGCAAACTCTGCTGACCGGCAGATGGCAATGGGATTTGA
>JBIIGU010000189.1:0-3498 GCA_044236275.1 Bacteroidia bacterium
GGTAATAATGAAAATATTTCTACAATGAGCATAGCAAAAACTGCGTAGCTGAATATGCCAAAAATCAGAAATGCAGTATGTTGTTTCAAATACACAAAGCCTGCTTTAACCCGCTGGGTAATGGTATCAACCTGTTTATGTATGGCAGGATTTGGTGTGTATCTGATAAAATAGATGAGCATAGCCGAAATAAAATAAGTAATGGCATCCATTAAAAAAATCTCCCAAATATTCCATTCAGGAATAGCAAACGGCATGTACACATTCAGTCCAAACAAACGGGTATCTCCGGCAGCCACTCCTTCTAACAAAATGGCTGCAAAGGCTCCGCTTAAAACAGAGGTACTTTGACCCACAATTTCAATATTGGAATTGAGGCGATGATAATAGGCCGGCTCTGTAATTTCCTGCCCGAAAGCATATAGTGTTGGATAATGTATATTGTAACTAAGCATGGTTACGGCAAACACTGAAATAACCAATATATCAGGCAATCTACCTGAATAAAATCCGACTGCCGCTATGGCCAATAAAACAAATCCGGCCACCAAATTACTAACAAGAAAATTAGCTTTCCGACTGTATTTATCAACGAGTGTGCCCGCATACAAGCCAAAGAATAAAACCAAAAAAGTTATGATACCGTAGCAAGTATTATAATAACGCATTTCACCGCTGCGCGCAAAATACCAAGGTATGGCTAGCATGCTAACGCCCTGAGCAAAACCACTGATACCATTAGCCGTAAAAAGCAGCCATAAAGAGTTCCGGTTTGAATGCTGTTTCATTTGTTATTGCTGCTAAAGTAGTTTTACATTTGCGGGCGTGCAAGCAAACAAAGCATATTTCTTTGTCCACACACATGAAGCGCGATAAAATACAATCACTTACCCCTTCTCAGGCCTTGCTTAAGGCAGCACATTATTGTGCCTACCAGGAAAGATGTCAGAAAGAGGTAAGAGTCAAACTGGCGGAGTGGGGCTTATGGGGAGTAGATGCCGAAAATATTCTGTTGCAGCTTATTGAGCAAAACTACCTGAATGAAGAACGTTTTGCCAGAGCCTTTGCCGGTGGCAAATTCAGAACAAAGCAATGGGGACGGAATAAAATTAAAATAGAATTGCGCCAACGTGAAATTTCAGACCTTTGTCTAACCAAAGCTATGCTTGAAATTGATGGCGATGATTATTTGAAAGTGCTGGAGGCAGAAGCCATAAAAAAACTGAAAGGCATCAAAGACAAAGATACCAGGGTAAAGAAATTAAAGGCCTCACGCTACCTGATAGCCAAAGGATTTGAGCCCGACCTCATCTGGGATGCGCTTAACAAATTGATGTAAAACACATCCCTCCAAACCAATACACCCATAATGTTGTTATCTTTGCAATCCAACAACAAATATTATGAACGAAGCGAACGAATTTCTTGATGTATACAGCGAATCGACTCCCAATCCGGAAACCATGAAATTTGTGTTTAACAAAATGATTTTACCGGATGACAGTGCCGATTTTCCTTCGAAAGAAAGTACAGACATGTCGCCACTTGCAAAGAATCTTTTCGAATTCAGTTTTGTAAACGGGGTTTTCATTATGAACAATTTTGTTACCATTACCCGTAAAGAAGGTATTGAATGGGAAGAAATTATTCCCATTCTGAAGGAGTTTTTAAAATCATATGTTTCTGCCCGTGAGCCAATCTTATATAAATCAGTTAGCACAGCTAAAACCGATTTCGGTGCAGATAATGATATCGTATCAAAAATTCAGGAGATATTAGATACCTATGTAAAGCCAGCCGTTGAAACAGATGGCGGACAAATCGTTTTTAAAGACTTTGAAAACGGAATTGTAACGGTTGAACTAAGGGGCTCATGCAGTGGCTGCCCATCTTCTACAATTACCCTAAAACGAGGAATTGAAGGCATGCTAACCCGCATGATTCCTGAGGTAAAGGAAGTGGTTGCGCAAGGCGCCTAATGAGTCTCTTAAAAATCTTTTGACCGATTAAAAAAATAAGGGCTGCAAAACCGGATGTGATGCAGCCCTTTCCTTTAACCTTTATAAAAATTACAATCTACTTATTTAATACCAACAAAGGAATTTTGGTATGAAATGACATTCTTTTACTAAAACTGCGGTGAAACAATCTGTCGAACCAGCTGCGGTTATGTTTGGCAAGTACCAGCAAATCCACCTGTTTTTCATCTATTAATTGATTAATGGCATCGCTTGTTTCTATTTTATCCATGTTCACAACGGTGATATCGTGGTGGCTTATATTCTCTTTGTTTCTTTTAAAGAAGTTTCGCTCTGCATTCATATAAAAATCATACTCCGTTTTAACATGCAATACGGTTATTTTGGAATGATACAAATCGGCAAAGTAAATCAGACGCGAAACTGCAGGAAACTCAGGCTCGTTATAATCCGATGAGTATAATATATGCTTGAAATCTGAAGGCTTGGCTGAAGGCGGTATCACCATTACAGGGACTTCGGATTTTGAAACCACAGAGGCAGCATTGCTTCCTATAAATATCTCTTGTAATCCACTAGCACCGGTTGTTCCCATCACAATCAAATCAATATCATGATTCTTAGCAAAATGTTGCAACTCATCATTAACAAAACCCATAACCGTTTGCATATCATATTTCACCTCTGCTGTTTTTAACATATTTCTCTCCAGCTCTTCCATTGCCATTTTTGCTGCTTTATCAATCTCATCTAAATAAATCTGATAGGTTTCTGCAGGAAAACTGGCATCCATAACCGGAACATGTTTTACATGCAATACGTGAATTTGAGCACCTGTCTTTTTAGCAAGATCAATGGCAAAGCTCAAAGCATTATTTGCCACAACAGAAAAATCAGTAGGAATTAAAATATGAGTTATCATAATGATTAAATTAAATATTAAAGGAACAAATCAAGCAGAAAAACCGGAAATCAATGTTAAGCTATACTTATTTTTTTGGCATTGCCAGCTGCTTCAACATGATGATTTTTTGGAATCATAAGATGCAGTACGCCATTATCAAAATTGGCTTTAATTTTATCAGCCTCCACACCTTCAGGGATGGTAAAAGAACGTGAGAATGAACCGTAAGAAAATTCCCTGTGGTGATATTTTTCATGTTTCTCTTCATGCTCTTCCTTTTTCTCACCTGATACAGTAATCATCTGATCCTTCATTTCAATACTGATGTTTTCCTTTTTCATTCCGGGAATAGCCAGCTCAACTTCAAAGTGTTTTTCTGATTCTTTAATGTTTACTGCAGGTAAATTCATTGCGTTGGCTTTACCAAAAAAGTCAGAAATAAAACGACTGTTATCAAACAGATCATTTAGTGATGGAAAATTCCATACATCTTTTTTTGTAGGTGTCATAATTATGTCCTCCTTAAATTTTACAGATACAAATTTGGAGTTGTGGCCAGTATAAAATTATGACCTACATCATTTTAAAAATTGATATTGATTAGTTTAAGACAGC
>JBIIGU010000190.1:0-3495 GCA_044236275.1 Bacteroidia bacterium
GAAGGCTATCTCAACCTGCGCATCAGCCCTTGGTTAAGGCGTTTGCTTACCCGTTTGGTTGCCATCATTCCGGCATTGTTTACCATTTTGTTTGTTGGCGAGAATGAGTTGGGAGATTTGTTGGTGTTGAGTCAGGTTATTCTGAGCATGCAGCTCGGTTTTGCGGTAATTCCACTTATCCATTTTACTTCAAGTAAAAAACTCATGGGTAAATTTGCCATAGGCAAAACACTAAAAGTGCTTGCATGGATATCGGCAACCATTATTGTGGCACTTAATATAAAGCTTGTTGCAGAGGAGTTGCAATCGTTTTTTTTATTTCTGGGTTCCGAATTCTGGGTGTTAAAAACGCTGATTTTACTGGCTGCCGGCTTTGCGCTTTTACTACTTGGATACATTACAATAGAGCCATTTATTCAAAGGCGTAAAGAAGAAAAAGATGTGGTGCCTCATGGCAAAGCCATTTCATTTTCTGCTGCTGCGATGCCGCAATACAAGCATATTGCTCTAACGGTTGATTTCTCGGCTAATGATGAGTCAACCATGCAACACGCATTATCAATGGGGGGTAAGTCAGCAGATTATTTGCTTATTCACGTAGTAGAATCGGCCGGGGCCATTAGCTTGGGAAATCAAATATTGGATAACGAAACAAGGCATGACTTGTTTAATTTAAAAGCCTATCAAACCCGATTAACAGAAATGGGCTATCGGGTAAACATAGAGTTGGGTTTTGGTAAATCAGCACGTGTTATAACGGATATCATCAATAAAAATGAAATTGATTTGGTGGTAATGGCAGCACATGGCCATAGCGGCATTAAGGATTTTATTTTCGGTTCTACAGTAGATAAGGTAAGGCATGCGGTTCGTCCTGCTGTGTTTATCGTTAAAAGCACTAATTAATGGAGCCATCATTTTCTGAAATAAAGGCAAAGAAATCGTTCGATGAAAACAAGAAATTCTTTGAGCGGTTGAAGAAGAAAAAGCCTAAAGATCTTGATCAGCAGTTTGAGCAATTGCATAACAATGCTTTTGAAAAGACAGATTGCCTAACCTGCGCCAATTGCTGCAAAACCACAGGGCCTCTTTTTTTGCAGAAGGATATTGAAACCTTGGCTAAACACCTAAAACTAAAACCCGGTGATTTTATAAAGCAATACCTGCATATGGATGAGGATGGAGATTTTGTGCTGAATGCACTGCCGTGCCCTTTTCTAGGCGCAGATAATTATTGTTCAGTGTATGAAGCCAGACCCAACGCATGCAGAGCATACCCGCATACCAATCAGCGAAAAATGCATACCATTTTTAAGGAGACGCTCAACAATACGCTTGTTTGCCCTGCTGTTTTTCAAATCGTTGAAAAGCTTAAATCTGTTTATCCTTAGTTGGCCTGCGCATCTAAAAATAAGTCTTTCATATCGGCTGTTGGCAGATAGCAGCTGTCATGTTTACCAAACCAACGGTAACGGTTGTTTGCAATAAACCGATACACGGCATTTCTGATCAATGCAGGAATAACGAATAATACAGCACTGCAGCGATAAAAGCCTCCTAGCTTTTGTAAGGCCTTAATGGCAGCATCGGAGCGCGTATACAGCCTGCTGCCATCCATCAAAACAAATGTATTGGTTTCGGTATTATGTGGTAATGTATTTGCTGCGAAAGCAGATTGCAAGGATGCAAAACGAAATACATTTTTCCGATCGTTTTTGAGTATAAATTGCACACTGCGGGTGCATAAGCCGCAATAGCCATCAAAAAAAATAACCGGATGCTTGCTTGGGTTGGTTTGCATGATATTGTATGCTGCAAATGTTTATCTTCGCGCCTTCAAATTTAGTACAATATGTTTGAAAGCTTAAGTAGTAAACTCGATAAAGCCTTTAAAACGCTTAAAGGGCAAGGTAAAATCACCGAGATCAATGTAGCCGAAACCATTAAGGAAATTCGCAAGGCATTGCTTGATGCAGACGTTAACTATAAAATTGCCAAACAATTTACTGATACAGTTAAAGAAAAAGCGCTAGGGCAAAATGTACTCACATCGGTTTCTCCCGGACAATTGTTGGTAAAGATTGTAAATGATGAACTGGCTTTACTGCTTGGAGGCCAAACAGCCGATGTAAACTTTGGCGGTAATCCTACGGTTATTTTAATGGCAGGCTTGCAGGGTTCAGGTAAAACAACACATACAGCCAAACTCGCATCTTTCATTAAGAAAAAAGGTAAAAGTGTAATGATGGCTGCAGCAGATGTATACAGACCCGCAGCTATTGAGCAGCTTAAAGTTTTAGGAGCTCAGATAGATGTGCCTGTTTATTTTGAAGACGACAATAAAAATCCGGTTAGCATTGCCCAGCACGCCTTGAAAAAGGCAAAAGAAGATGGGGTAAAAGTGCTGATTGTGGATACAGCAGGACGATTAAGTGTTGATGAGGAAATGATGGCTGAAATTGGCAACATTAAAAAAGCGCTTTCGCCTCAGGAGATTTTGTTTGTAGTTGATTCAATGACCGGTCAAGATGCCGTGAACACTGCAAAAGCATTTAATGATGTGCTGGACTTTAGTGGTGTTATATTAACCAAGTTAGATGGTGATACCCGCGGTGGTGCTGCACTTTCTATTAAGTCAATCGTTAACAAGCCTATTAAGTTCATCGGAACAGGAGAGAAGATAGAAGCGCTGGATGTTTTCCATCCGGATAGAATGGCACAGCGTATTTTGGGAATGGGTGATATTGTGAGTTTGGTTGAGCGTGCGCAGCAGGTGTTTGATGATGAAGAAGCAGAGCGCATACAAAAGAAGTTGCTTAAAGACCAGTTTACGTTTGAAGACTTTTACACCCAGATTCAGCAAATTAAAAAAATGGGTAACCTCAAAGATTTAATGGCCATGATTCCGGGTGTGGGCAAAGCGGTTAAAGATTTAGATATTAGTGATGATTCTTTTAAGCATATCGAAGCCATCATCAACTCTATGACTCCTGCTGAGCGTAAAACACCAGATATCATTAACGGATCGCGAAGAAAGCGCATAGCCAGCGGCAGTGGTACCGATATCCAAAAAGTAAATCAGCTGCTTAAGCAATTTGAAGACATGCGCAAAATGATGAAGACCATGAGTAAATTTCAGGGGTCAGGACGTGCCATGCCCAATATGCCTTTTATGAGGTAATATGGCTTACTTAAAGAAATATCTGTCTTGATTTAAGGCAGGCTGTTTTTAAAATCCTGGTAGCGCTGCTCAAATGTTTGTCCTGTTTTGCTTCCCAAGGCTTTCCATTCATTTTCAATATTCACAACACGGTTATCAGGGTTGGGATGTGTGCTTAAAAATTCAGGTGGACTGCTGCCTCCCTGATTAATTATTTTTTCAAAGAAATATTTTGCTCCCCTTGCATCATACTCGGTAGGGTAGAGGTAAATCACTGAATATTTATCGGCTTCGGTTTCATTGTCGCGGCTAAATTTTAATCCAATTACTGCGGT
>JBIIGU010000191.1:0-3494 GCA_044236275.1 Bacteroidia bacterium
ACCCCACAATTGTTTGTATTCAGGATGAATGAAAGTTGTTTTTTGGGGAGTAATTCCCGCATTTTCAAATGCCACGTTCTCCTGATAAGATGTTGCTCCGAAACCATAAAGGTATTTGTCGGCACCAACATTTTTGCAAATAACAATCAAACGCTCTGTTGACGATCCAGTAATGTTTTGCAAGACTGATGATAAAACCATTGGCGTTTTAATTTGAAGTTTATGGCATACTAATTTTATTAAGCCAACATTAAGGTCAGATAAATTTTCGGTTTCGAGAGAAAGTGTTTGTTCCAAATCATTTATTAACCAATCAAAGTGTGGTGCTTTTATATAATTTACTCTTATGCTCTTTAGTATTTTAGCAACATTGAAATGTTTCTTTTGTACAATACATTCATTCACACTTTGCCCGAATTTGCCAGATTGTGTTATTGGTAACGTGAGCCACAATTCGCCTTGCGGTGTTTTAATTTTGTTTCTGTTTGTAAAACCATTTTTGGCAAATTGGACATCATCCAATATAACAAATATATCAGACTTAGCAATTTTATAAAAATAGCCAATCCATGGAATAAAGTTTGGTTGATGAATGGAAACAATCACAATTAACGAGTTAATTTTTTAGCGTTCTCAGACGGATCTCGCCTTAATAATATAAAGTGTAAAATTCCTTCTGCATAACCTAATCCGTAACCTAAATGAATAATAAATATTATTGAAGTAATTTTTAGTTTTTGTAACAACGAGTTGCCTTTGCTAGAGGATGTAGCTATAACTATGTAAATTAATATAGCTATGAGATAAATAGGGAATACTTTTAGAAAGCAAGACGATATGCCGAACAAAAATAAAAACATTACAAATAGTAAAGGGAAAATTTGTCTTACCGTTGTTATGGTTCTGTGTTTTACATTTACATAGACTTTCCAGTAACCATATTGAAAATACTGCTTAAATACATTATTAATTTTGTTTCTTACAGTGTATTTAGCTTTTGTATCAATTGTTGTATATATTTTGTATCCTGCATTAGTAATTCGATAACTCATTTCATCGTCTTGATTTCTTACCAATTCTTCATCGAATAAGCCTACTTCATTAAAAATAGATTTCTTAAATATGGGTGCACCTGCAGTATCCGTAAATGAAGATTTTGTCAGCGAATGGACATTGCCTATACCTACTCCAAATTTTGAACTCATTGCCAATGTAATCAATTCCCCTATTTCGTTATTATATGAAATATTCGCACCGCCACCAACACAAGCTATGGTGGTACTATTTTGCAGGATTTTTATACATGTGCTTAAATAATTTTCAGACAACTCGTGTCGTGACCCCATTATTTGTATAAACTCTGATTCACTTTCATTAATACCTAAGTTAAAAGCTACAGGAGTAATCATCCTTACATTTGTTTTCAAATGAATGTTTGGATATTTCTCTGTATAGCTCTTTATAATTTCAGCAGACTTATCAGTGCTCATTCCGTTATAAATGAAAATCTCAACAAGTTCCATTGGATAATCATTTTTCAAAACACTCTCGATAGCGTTAGCAATATTATTTTCCTCATTTCGGCAAGGAATAATAACAGTAATACTATTGTGTTTTATCATTTTATTTTAAAAGCTTTATTAATGTTTCTGCGACATACTCAACTTGTTTATCGGAGAGAGAGGGATAAATAGGCAAACTTAAAATTGTTTTTAAGTGATGTTCAGTGTTTTTATAATCTAGCGGATCAAGCTCTGCAAGTTGATGCATTCCCTCTAAGACACCAAAACCACAACCAATACCTAATGACGACATTTGTTTTTTTATTTGCTCGATGTCCTTATCAATCCTTACAGGATACCTGTAATAACAAGCGTATTTCTTATTGTCAAAATCAATATATATTGAAGGCATTTTGCTAAATAGTTTGTCATAAATATTTGCAATCTCTTTTCTTCTTTTAACAAATTTGTCTAATTGCGATAATTGTGATGTAGCTATTGCAGCAGGTAAGTTGGATAATCGGTAATTGTATGCAGGATATTTATGTAGCTTCTTATGGCCATAATATCTATAGTCGATAATACGCTCCGCTTGAATTGTATCATTTGTAATTATCATGCCTCCATCTCCCCCTGATGTTATCATCTTGCTCGCATAAAATGAAAAAATACTTGTATCTCCATATGAACCAAGCATTTTACTTTTATATGTTCCTCCAATCGCTTGTGCACAATCTTCAATTATTGGGATTTCTAAATTAGCCAACTCATCAATGCGTGCAGGGAAGCCGAATATATGAGGAACTATAATGGCTTTTGTATGTTGGTTTATGCGTTCTTGAATACCTGAAATGGAAATATTAAATGAATTTTCATCTGTGTCTATGATAACAGGTTTAGCTCCTAATAATTTAATTGGATTCAGCAGAGCAGAGCAGGTATATGAAGGAATTATTACTTCGTCATCTTTTTGAATATTTAATGATAAAAGAGAAAGGTGGATAGCTGCAAATCCTGATGAAACAGCAATTGCAAAATTGCTATTAAATTTGTTGCAGAACATGTTTTCCAATTTTGCAACATCTTCTCCGGACTCTAAATGACCTGATTTCAAGACAGATATTGTAGTGTGAATTTCTAAATCCCCAATTGTAGGTTTAGAGTGCGGAATATTCATTTCTTTTTCGCTATTAACCACTCAGGTAATTCCTTGTAATAAGAATTTTCTTTGATAGTTGATATTGGCATGCCTATAGCAAACGAATTACTTGGAACATTTTTTAAAACAAGTGAACCAGCTCCAATAATCGTATTTTCACCAATATGAACACCAGAACCAATTGTGCAACCGGGGCCAACATATACGTTTTTACCGAAATGGCAACCTCCACCAACAAAGGTATTTCCAGCTATCATTACATTTTCTTCTAAAGAACATTGTTCTAATATTGAAACTCCAGTATGAATGGAGCAATTGTTTTTAATTATACAATCTGGAGATATCGACACAAATGGAAGAATAAGTTGTCCTACCCCCAGCTGTGCAGATTGGGATATATAACTCAAATTATGAATAGAACTAACAGGTGTAAGTCCTAACTTACAGCAATATTCAAAGACGGCTTGTTTGATAAGCATATATTTTAAGGCTGCCATTCCTATTAAAAAGTGAGTGATATTTAATTTGTCTTTTAACTTTTTAATATCACTAAAAGCACCTACAACCTGCAAACCAAAGTACTCTTTCCCTTTTTTATTAATATCATCGTCAACTATACCAAAGATATTTAACGAATCTATGTTTCCGTTGTGTCTTAAATTGTCTAATATAGTATTAGATGTTTGGCTCGTACTAAAAATGATTGTCTTCATGTTATAATATCCATCTTACAATTTCAAATACTTCAGCATATTCACAAGCTACTTGTACGCCACGCACCCGCGCCAATGACCTTACAAATTCTTCATTTGCATAAGGTCTGTGATGTTGTG
>JBIIGU010000192.1:0-3465 GCA_044236275.1 Bacteroidia bacterium
CCATGCAGCTTTATCTTGAGATGCAAATACCTAACCCCGCTAATCACCATATTTATTTTGATTACGGTAATCAAACATTGGATGCGCTATATCCACTCTTACAAAAAAATATAGATGAAGTAATGCATAAAATGAAATACAATCAAACTAACTGGCTAACTTATTATGATGAAGGAGCAGATCATAGTGAACATGCTTGGCATAAAAGGCTTCATATACCCCTGATGTTTTTACTGTCAAGATAGTTTTTAAGAGCAGTTAATCATTCCAATCTATAATTTTCATGGTTATTGAGTAAAAAAGTCAGACGCCATACCTCTATTTTTCAAAATACAATATCGAACTACAAACAATTCCTATATTCGTTTGCATTAAATTAGCTTATGAATAAAAAGTTGGGTTTGCTTGATTGCGTAATGCTCATTATGGGCAGCATGATTGGGTCAGGAATATTTATTGTGCCCGCTGCTATGAGCCGTGATTTGCAGTCCCCGCTTATGCTCCTCTTCGCATGGATTGTAACTGCAATTATAACGGTAATGGCAGCCTTAAGTTATGGCGAACTTTCTGCCATGATGCCTAAAGCAGGAGGTCAATATGTGTATTTACAACGTGCCTATAATAAGCTGTTTGGATTTTTATACGGGTGGACCCTCTTTGCCGTTATACAAACAGGAACCATTGCTGCAGTAGCGGTTGCATTTGCCAAGTTTAGTGGAGTCCTCTTTCCGGTAATATCGGATCAGGTCATTCTCCTCAATTTAGGTTTTATTCAAATACAATCTCAACAGATGCTTGCGCTTGCAGTTATTTGGCTCCTCACATTGTTCAATTTCCTTCCGGTAAAAAATGGCGCATGGCTTCAAAATATATTTACACTAACAAAAATCGGTGCTATAGTTTTTTTGGTAATTGCAGGTCTGTATCATCTTTATTTGCATGGAGCGCAACAGACTTCGCTGTCTTTTTCTGCCAACGCTAACGGCTTTTCATACTGGGGATTGTTTTGCGCAGCTATGGTTGGTTCAATATTTTCTGCTGATGCATGGAACAACATAACTTTCACAGGTGGAGAGATTGAGGCACCACAAAGAAATTTACCTTTATCACTGCTTATTGGCACACTCAGCGTTTCTGCTTTATATGTTTTTATAAACTGGATTTATATTGGTGTATTACCTTTCAATGCCATACAGCATGCACCATCAGACCGTGTTGGTACATTATTGTTGCAAACTGTTTTAGGTGAAGTTGGTATGTATGTAATGGCTGCATTTATTATGATTTCTACTTTTGGCTGTATCAATGGAATCACTTTATCAGGTGCAAGAGTTTATTATGCTATGGCACTTGACGGTTTGTTTTTTAAACGGGCGGCTACAAAAAATAATAATGATTCTCCGCAGGCTGCTTTAATTATGCAAGCCATCTGGACCAGCATACTTACCCTTAGCGGCTCATATGGTGATTTATTGGATTATGTGGTTTTTGCGGTCTTGCTTTTTTACATACTTACCGTTGCCGGTGTATTTATTCTCAGACAAAAGGAACCTGATGCCTTAAGACCATATCAGGTGTGGGGTTATCCCGTACTTCCTGCTCTTTATATTGTAATTGCTATTTTTATCTGTATCAGCCTACTAATATATAAGCCGGTTTTTACGTATCCGGGTCTTGCTATTGTATTGGCAGGTATTCCTATTTATTACTTGATACGCAAGAAATAACAAGGAGTATTTGTCTCTTTAGGCCTGTTTGGGATGATTCTTTTCAATACCTGCTTAAATTTTATTGCTATATTATTAATTCGCAGTAATGATGGGAATAAAAAATGCGCTACTTATTTTAATACATGCCATTGTCTTTACTGCCAATGCTCAGCAAGATTCGCTGCGCAGTATTTTCAGCTATGGCGCAACCCTACACAAGGGTTTTATTTTTGCACATAGCAAAGAGGTGCAGAATACAGCCAATTCTTATCCCACAGGTTTCCAATTTGATTTTAATTGGCAATTGGCTGATGCCAAAACCTGGAACACGTGCTATTGTTATCCAAAAACAGGTTTTTTTATACAGTACTTTAATTTTGATAACCAGATTTTAGGTCATGCTATTACCACAGCTGCGTTTATAGAACCATACTTTTCTTTCACACATCGCATCAATATGGCAATAAAGGCAGCAGCCGGATTATCTTACTTAACCAATCCTTATCATCCCATAAATAATCCAAATAATTTGTCTTACAGTTTACCTATCACAGGTTTTGTTTCATTGGGATTGGGTGCACATGTTAAACTTTCTGAAAGGCTCAATATGAGCACCTATATTCATTACAACCATGTATCTAACGGAGGCATCAAAGATCCGAATAAAGGTATAAACTGGCCAACTGCTGCTTTGGGAATAGATTATAGGCCTATTGCAGCTTCACTCCCTGTTAGAGACAAAACAAAATATAGAAATTACAAAGGCAAACCGCCCCGTTTTGATATGAGTGTATTTTGGTCGAGTAAAACGGTGCAGGCCGGAGAAAAAGAAAGATGGATGATAGGAGGCATAACTGCGCAGGTAAGCAAGCAAACCGGCATATTTAACGCTCTTACCTTGGGGGCAGAGTGGAATATTGATAATTCACTTAGGGAAAGACTCAAGCGAGATGGGAAAACTGATATCAGCAATCAGCGTGCAGCCATTACCGGTGGTCATGAATTTTTAATGGGTAAGATTATTTTTAGTCAGCAACTGGGTGTTTACCTTTTTAACCCGAGTGGTTATTTCGACCCGGTTTTTCAGCGTTATGGTTTGCTGTATCGATTAAGTGACAATTTGGGTGTTGGCATGAATGTGCTAGCCCACCGTCAGGTAGCCAATTTTCTAGATTTCAGAATTATTTTTAGCTACTAGTGACTGTTACGCTCACCTGCACGGATAGCAATGTTCAGGGAGTTTTCCTTTGGCACAATAGGGCATGAATAGCGATGGCTGTATGCACAGTAGGGGTAATAACTCAAATTAAAATCCATCACAGTTTCTGAAGCATTGGGTACGTATGAAATATCCATATAGCGCCCACCACCATAAGTTTCATTGCTGTTGGTTGCATCAGCAAACGGTACAAATAAGATACGCTGTGTGCGCATTTTTTCATTTTGATATCCAATTAATGAATAATCATTACCATTAATTGTAAAGTTTAATTGAGCCGCCTGAAAATAGGGTCTGAAATCTCCCCTTGAGTGAGGTAAATCAACAGCACCGGTGTATGGCAGCCATAGCACTTTTGCTGTCACTTTATAATTTTTATCGGGCACGAAATGAGCTACACCTTTAAAAGCAATGCGTTCTGCTGAGTCAAGCGGTGATTGTGCAGTATCTGTGAAAGATGCAGCATATTGTTTGTGCTGTTCTGTGATGGATTGGATATAAGACTTATCAGATCCGGTGCAACCATACAGGATATTA
>JBIIGU010000193.1:0-3456 GCA_044236275.1 Bacteroidia bacterium
CTATTACATCATCAGCAACTATTCTACCTTTATTAATAATCACCACACGGTTGCACATACTCTCTACTTCTTGCATAATATGCGTAGAAAGAATAACTGTTTTATCTTTACCTATCTCTTTTATTAATGCTCTTATCTCTACCACTTGGTTAGGATCTAAACCAGTGGTAGGTTCATCCAAAATTAAAACCTTGGGGTCGTGAATCATCGCATGAGCCAAACCAACGCGTTGCTTAAATCCCTTTGAGAGCTGCCCAATTTTTTTGCTGCGTTCTGGTATCAAGCCAACACGTTCAATCATTTCATCAACTTTTTTCTGTGCATGAGATTTAACGCCTTGCACCTCTGCAGCAAACAGCAAATACTCCTTTATATACATATCTGTATAGAGAGGATTCAGCTCCGGCAGATATCCAATATGCCTTCTAACATCAATAGACTGTTCAGCAACATCAAAGCCGCAAACCGCGGCCTTTCCGCTGCTTTGCGGTATATAACCTGTTAGAATTTTCATGGTGGTTGATTTACCTGCACCATTGGGCCCAAGAAATCCAAGAATCTCACCCGGCTTTACTGAAAAAGAAATGGAATCGAGTGCTTTTTGCGCCCCGTAAACCTTGGTTAACTGCTCTACCTGTATCGACATATAGCTTATGGTCAGCAAAAGTATGAAAAAGGTTGACAAAGCAGGTTTACATAAACACAACGCTTTAAGCTTCATGCATAAAAAATGCGCCACAGCCCCCCACTCTTAATAAACCCTAGTAAAAACTGGCAATTGCGCTGTTTTGAAAAGCATAATAGAAAGTATTAAAACCACATTTTTTCCACAAAGTGGGGGAAAGTGGCGAAAAGTGGTTTTTTATTTTTAGTTTAGCGGGCGAATCGAATCAAAAAAATGGCTCAACTGCACGGAGAATATGAATGTAAGCTGGATGCGAAAGGCAGGTTAATTATACCTGCAGCGCTCAAAAAGCAGCTACCCAAAGCCGCCAAGGAGACCTTTTTCATTAATAGAGGTTTTGAGAAATGTTGTGTGCTTTACCCCAGCAATGAGTGGGAGCAAATTGCCACAGAGATTAATAAGCTAAGTGATTATATAAAGAAGGAGCGCGAGTTTAAGCGTTACTTTCTGCGTGGTGCCAGCCAACTAGAAATGGATAGTGCATCGCGGGTACTTATTCCTAAACCTCTGCAGGAATATGCAGCCCTTAAAACCGATCTTGTTTTACTGGCCTATGGCAACAAAATAGAATTATGGAGCAAGGCCAATTACGATAAAATGCTAAGTGAAGAGCCTGCAGATTTTTCTGCCCTGGCAGAAGAAGTAATGAGCAAGAAAGAAAGGAGGAATGATGACTGAGTATCACGTTCCGGTAATGCTTAATGAATGTATAGAAGGCCTCCATATCAACCCTAACGGAATCTATGTCGATGTAACTTTTGGCGGAGGAGGCCACTCACGTGCTATATTAAATAAACTTAGCAGCAAAGGTAAGCTGGTTGCCTTTGATCAAGATGAAGACGCACGAAAAAATTTACCGGATGATGCACGTCTCGTTTTTATAGATCAGAATTTTGCTTTCCTTAAAAATCACCTTCGTTATCAGGAACTCATTCCCGTTGATGGCATTCTTGCCGATTTGGGTGTTTCCTCTCATCAATTTGATACAGATGAGCGCGGATTTTCATTTCGATTTGAAGATGCGTTGCTGGATATGCGCATGAGCAAAGAAAATAAACGCAGTGCTGCATACATATTAAATACATACACAGAAGAACAACTGGCTTCAATTTTCTATCAGTATGGTGAGCTTAAGAATAGCCGTAAACTGGCCCTAGCCATTGGAGAAAGAAGAAAAGGCAAACCCTTTGAAAGCATTGCCGATTTAAAAATATGCCTCCAGCCTTTTGCTCCCAAATTTAAAGACTACAAATTCTGGGCACAGGTATTTCAAGCATTGCGTATTGAAGTAAATCATGAGCTTGAGGTGCTTAAAAAGTTTCTGGAACAATCAAAAGAAGTATTGAAAAGTAAAGGCCGATTGGTGGTAATGAGTTACCATTCGCTGGAAGATAGATTGGTAAAAAACTTTATGAACAGCGGAAATTTTGATGGCGAAATGGAGAAAGATTTTTATGGTCAAATCATCAGACCCTTTAATCCGATAGACAAAAAGGCGATTACAGCAGGGGAAGCAGAATTGGAAGCCAATTCGCGCGCAAGAAGTGCCAAATTAAGAATAGCAGAAAAAATTTAACACTCAGTATACAAATACAAGTTGGCCAACAAAATAATCATAGAGAAAGAAAAATCGGAAGAGCCATTGGTTGAGGAAAAACCAAAAGAAAAATCGAGGCTTAGCAGCACCATGCAGAAGGTGGCAGATTTTGACTTTAACATTTCCAACACCTGGTTGCTGCAACAAATTCCGTTCGGAATTTTTGTTGTGGCATTACTCCTGCTGCATATATGGAATGGGCACAACACAGAAAGGGTAATCAGAAAAACAGATAAACTCAATAAGGAGATAAAAGAGTTGCGCTCAGAGTACATTAGTATTCTGAGTGAGCTGATGAGTGAAAGCAAACAATCTGCAGTTGCAAAAAAGCTCGATACGCTTGGCATTAAAGAACTAGTAACTCCTCCAATAAAAATAACCACAGGTGGCAACTAATATCAGAAAAGTCATATTAATAAGAACCTATACGGCATTTGCATTTGTAGCGGTGTTTGCTATGGTTATTGTGGCCTATCTGTTTAAGATACAATATGTGGAAAAAAAGCACTGGCTTGCCCTTGCGGATCATCTGAGTACAAGCATACAAACTATTGAGCCTTCACGCGGAAATATATTTGCAGCTGATGGCAGTTTGCTGGCAACATCTTTGCCTATTTATGATTTAAGATTGGATGGAAAAGCCCCTGCATTTCAGGATGAAGAAATATTTACCAACCAACTTGACTCACTTGCATACTACCTAGCTACCGAATTTGAAGATCGCAACAAAGCGGAATACAAACGCATTTTAAGCGGAGTTAAAAATCGTGGTGATCGTTATTATCTGCTCAAACGTAAGGTTAGCTATACCCAAATGAAACGCGTAAAGCAGTTTCCCATTTTTAGAGAAGGTAAGTATAAAGGTGGATTGACCATTGAAGAAAAAAACAAACGTGAAAAACCTTTTGACTATCTGGCTGAACGAACCATTGGCTATAGCGTAAAAGGAATTGCACCGGTTGGCATTGAAGGAGCCTTTGATAAAGAACTTTCCGGAAAACCGGGTAAGCGTGTAATGCAAAGAATTGCAGGCGGCACGTGGATACCAGTGAATGATGAAGAACAACAAATAGAAGCAAGAAATGGTCTTGATGTGGTAAGCACTATTGATGTAAACCTTCAGGATGTGGCAGAGCAGGCTTTGCTGAATACCTTGGTAAAAAACAATGCAGAA
>JBIIGU010000194.1:0-3452 GCA_044236275.1 Bacteroidia bacterium
ATTATCTAAAAACATGTACTCTGAGCAAGGGTTGGATGCATTGATGCGTCCGCCTTCAGGGCAAGTGTGCCACTCATTGATGGTGGTATCATATTGCACACCAGGATCGGCACAAGCCCATGCAGCATCACCTATCATATCCCACATTTCTTTAGAAGGAATGGATTTCATTACGCGGCCATCGGTGCGTGCTTTCAATTCCCAATCTTTTCCTTCGTTGAGTGCGGTAAAAAATTCGTGAGGAATGCGCACAGAATTATTGGAGTTTTGACCCGATACGGTTGCATATGCTTCGCCTTCATAGTCGCTTGGATAACCTGCAGCGATAAGGGCAGCTACTTTTTTCTCTTCATCTTTTTTCCAGTTGATGAACTCCACTATCTCGGGATGATCTAAGTCAAGACAAACCATTTTAGCGGCACGTCTGGTTGTTCCACCGGATTTGATGGCACCGGCAGCACGGTCACCAATTTTAAGGAAGCTCATTAAACCTGATGATGAGCCACCACCTGAAAGTTTTTCATTGGAGCCACGTATGCGTGAGAAGTTGGTACCAACACCTGAACCATATTTAAAGATACGAGCCTCACGAACCCAAAGATCCATGATGCCGCCTTCATTAACCAAATCATCATCAACTGACAAGATAAAACACGCGTGCGGTTGCGGACGCTCATAAGCAGAGGTAGATTTTTCCAGTTTTTTGGTAATAGGATCTACATAATAATGTCCTTGTGGCTTACCTTTAATACCATAAGCAGTAGCCAAACCTGTATTAAACCATTGTGGTGAGTTAGGTGCGGCATACTGACCTATGATCATATACACCAACTCATCATAAAATATCTGAGCATCATTTGCAGAATCGAAATAACCATATTTTTCACCCCACTGTTTCCAGCAATCGGCCATACGGTGTGCAACCTGTTTAATGGAAGTTTCACTTCCGGTGCTGCCATCCGATTGCGGCACCCCTGCCTTGCGGAAATATTTTTGAGCCAACACATCCGTGGCAACCTGACTCCATTGTTTGGGAACTTCCACGTTAGTCATTTCGAATACTTTTGTTCCGTTTGGATTTTTAATTACCGATGTGCGGTAATCATATTCAAACATGTCGTAAGGACTTACACCGTCCTTGGTGAAGTTGCGCTCAAAGCGCAGGCCGCTTTGCTGAGATTTTTTGTTTGGTTTGCTGCTCATGTTTTGGTCAGGTTTTACAGGTTAAAATATCTTTAAAATAAGGTTACCGATTTTTTACGGAGTTTTAATCCAAAAATCTATTTCAGATACACACGAATCAATTTTCATTTTCCACAGCAAAAAATAACCCACAGCCCACAGCCCGATTTTACTTGAAATAGATATGTGCATAAGGTAATTTATACACATGAAAAGGGCTGATTTTGTTGAGTTGTGAATTTTGTTTTCTAACTGATAATTGATATCAGTTGTCTTGATTTAAGGACAGGATTCTTCAAATCAGCCACTTACAATTGTTTGGCTCGTCAGATGTGAAAATAAAGCATTTTTTTGATGCGCTCCGGGGGCTTGATTTGCGGCTGTTTTCAAAAATATTCATTTAAAAATCTTTTATTTGTTGAGGGGTTAACCCTGCCTATAGTAAAAACCACCTTGAAAAAAAACCTTATAAACCACATTCTGGCACATGCTGCCGCAGGCAAAAAGCAGTTGGCGGTATTGATAGACCCCGACAGCGTAAGCAGCGAGCAGGACTTGATAAACACCTGCGAAGCTTGTAAGAAATCGGGAGCTGACTTGATATTGGTTGGAGGCAGCCTCATTACAAATGGTTTTTTCGATAAATGCATTTCTATCATAAAAAAACACAGTTCATTACCTGTAATTATTTTTCCTGGAAATATCATGCAGGTAAACCCCGAAGCGGATGCCATCCTTTTTCTTTCGCTCATTTCAGGACGTAATGCAGATTTATTGATTGGCAAGCATGTATTGGCCGCACCGGTTCTTAAAAAGAGTGGTATAGAAGTTATTCCAACCGGTTACATCATTGTAGATGGCGGCCGCATTACATCAGTATCTTACATGAGCAATACCACTCCCATTCCTTCTGATAAAGCTGCAATTGCAGCTACTACAGCGCTGGCAGGCGAAATGCTGGGCCTTCAATGCATTTATATGGATGCAGGAAGTGGTGCCCTGCAACCCATTTCGGCAGAGATGATACAAGCGGTAAAACTAAACATTTCTGTGCCGCTGTTTGTGGGTGGTGGCATACGCACCCCCGAGCAGGCAAAAGCAGCTTGCATGGCAGGTGCAGATATCGTAGTGGTTGGGAATGCCATTGAGAAAAATCCTGAACTTATCCCTTTGTTAAGAGCGGCTATTCAGTAATTAATTAAACCTTTAGCGCTTAGATAAGTGCGATTAGGGATAGACATGGGTAGCTCAAATTATCCAAAATAACTTTTTATTTTATCGGGGTTTTCATACATTCGGTTTTTAAGCCATGAGCCAAAATGACGATATAGACGAAATCTCTTTACGGGCAATATATAATGATGCCATTGATGCCATGATACTTATTAATGAACGTGGAATCATAGAACAATTAAATCCGTCAGTTATCCGATTGTTTGGATATAATAGAGAAGAAATACTTGGTAAAAATATTGCCATGCTTATGCCCGAGCCCTACCATGGAGAGCACGATAAATACTTAAACAACTACCACCAAACAGGAGAGAAAAAAGTAATTGGCATTGGCCGAGAGGTAAGCGGAAAGAGGAAAGACGGTTCCATATTCCCGATTTTCCTTAGTGTAAGCGAAGTTTTTTTGCCCGAAGGTCGCAAGGTATTTGCCGGGGTAATGCGCGATGTAACTGATTTGACTGAAGCCCGAGTGAGAGCCAACCGGTATACCCAACAACTGGAAAGGGTGGTTGAAGAAAGAACGCAAGAAATACGAGGGGTGGTAAGAGCGCTTGAATTAACCAACCAAAGTTTGGAAAACCAGTATAAAGAAACCAAAAGGGCCGAGCAGGAATTGCTTACCAACCAGCTGTTGTTTTCCAGCATTGCCAAAAATTATCCCAATGGTGCCATCTGCATTTTTGATAAAGAAATGATTTGCGAATTCATTGAGGGGAAGGAGCTTGAAAGGGTTGGGCTTAGCAGGGACCATTTTTTAGGCAAAAAAATCACTGAATCCTTTGCTGGGCATCAAAACGCATCTATTCACGAATATCATTTTAAAAAAACAATAGCAGGAGAAGAAACTTCATACGAAATTAATTTTTCAGGTAATAATTACCTGATGAACACTACACCCATTCTGGAAGAAAATGGTGAGATAAACCGGCTGGTTGCAGTGGTGCTCAATGTTTCTGCCATGAAAGATGCAGAAGAAAAAATGAAGCAGGCGCTTGATGAAGCAACTCAATTAAATGAAATGAAATCGCGCTTTATTT
>JBIIGU010000196.1:0-3420 GCA_044236275.1 Bacteroidia bacterium
GGTCAATAATATTTACTTTAACAGTTGCTGTTCCTTTGTGCTCATCAAGCAACTGCTTAAATTGTTGCACGAATCCATTAACCAATAAATTGGTACGGATAGTGAAAGTTACCTGCGTGAGCAGTTTTTCTCTTGCCTCAGCCAGCAGCATAATATGGTTTACCTTAAACTCGTACTGATCGGTGCTTCCATAGCGCAGTTTCATTGTTCCCCTAATGAAGAGCATCTGCCCCTGACTAAGCAAATGACGATATTTCAGATAATCTTCACTCCACATGGTTATGCGCAGGTTTCCTGAATAATCCTCTAGGGTAAAGCCTCCATAAGGTTTACCGGCCTTGCTCATCTTCTCATAAGAATCTGTTACAACCCCTGCAATGCTTACTTCTTTGTTTCTTATTTCCTCAACCTTAGAAAGTTCGGCATTTACAAAAGTTTTAAACTCCAGTTTAAAGTTATCCAGTGGATGGCCGGATAGATACATTCCAATAACTTCCTTCTCCTTGTGCAATTTTTCCATTAGGCTCCATGGTTCGCTCTGAGGTATCACAGGTTCTGTAAGGGTAACTGTAGATACACCACCAAACAGACTTTGCTGGTTGGCCGAATCATTGTTTTGAGCGTTGCTGCCAAATCGAACAGCTTTCTCGAGCACATTTGGCTCATCTGTGCCGGCACTAGCAAAATACTGTGCACGATGCACGTTGGCAAAACAATCAAATGCCCCTGCATAAGCTAAGCCCTCTAAGGTTTTTTTATTTATTGCACGCAGGTTTACACGTTTTGTTAAATCAAACAAACTGGTAAATGGGCCATTGGTTGTTCTTTCTTGAATCAGCATTTCTACAGCACCCTCTCCTACACCTTTAATGGCACCTAAACCAAAACGTATTTCACCTTTTTTGTTTACTGCAAAATTTACTTCAGATTCATTTACATCCGGACCAAGAACAGGAATTCCCATGCGCCTGCATTCTTCCATAAAGAAGGTAACCTTATCAATATTACTTTGATTATGGGTGAGCACACAAGCCATATATTCCGCAGGATAATGCGCCTTGAGGTAACCGGTTTGAAACGCCACAAAAGCATAACAAGTGGAATGTGATTTATTAAATGCATAGGAAGCAAAGGCTTCCCAATCGGTCCACACTTTTTCAAGTATGGTGGCATCATGTCCATTCTTACCGGCATTCTCAATAAACTGCGGCTTTAATTTATCAAGCGTCATGCGGTCTTTTTTACCCATAGCTTTGCGCAATACATCGGCATCACCTTTTGTAAAATTGGCCAGTTTTTGAGAGAGCAGCATCACCTGTTCCTGATAAACCGTGATGCCATATGTATCTTTAAGAAATTCCTCCATGGCCTCCAAATCGTAGGTAACTTCTTCTTTGCCATGTTTACGTGCAATAAAATTAGGAATGTACTGTAAAGGGCCTGGCCTGTATAAAGCATTCATGGCAATTAGGTCATCAAACCTGTCGGGCTTAAGTTCCTTCAAATACTTTTGCATACCCACACTTTCAAACTGGAAAGTAGCATTGGTTTCACCACGTGCAAATAGTTCCAGTGTTTTTTTATCGTCTAGCGGAATGGTATTGATATCGATTTCTATTCCATGATTTTGTTTGATGAGCAGCAATGCATCTCTGATGATGGATAGATTGCGCAGACCAAGAAAATCCATCTTTATCACACCGGCATCTTCAATCACTTTGCCATCATATTGCGTAACAAGGAGGTTCACATCTTTTACGGTAGCAACGGGAATAAGTTCACTCAAATCTTTTGGGGCAATAATGATGCCTGCTGCATGTATACCTGTACCTCTTACCGAGCCTTCAAGCACCAGCGCCTCTTTGAGCACACGTGCGCGCAAATCATCTCCGGAATAAATTTCTCTTAGTTTTTTTACACTCTCTAAATCTTCGTTCTGTAAGGCTTCCTTTTCTTTTAAACTTTTTTCACCTTCAAGCGGAGCATTGAGCACACGGTCAAGCGATATACCAGGTTTTTCCGGAACAAGTTTAGCCAGCGCATTAGAATCAGGCAATGGCAAATCAAGTACACGTGCCACGTCTTTGATACTCATTTTGGCAGCCATTGAGCCATAAGTAACAATATGTGCTACCTGATTTTTACCATATTTATCAACTACATAATCAATTACCTTTTGCCGGCCTTCATCATCAAAGTCGGTATCGATATCGGGCATGGATTTACGATCGGGATTTAAAAAACGCTCAAATAGCAAATCGTATTTTATAGGATCGATATTGGTGATACCTATACAAAAAGCAACAGCACTTCCTGCCGCAGAGCCACGACCCGGACCTACAAACACACCCAGGTCCCTGCCTGCTCGTATAAAATCGGCTACAATAAGAAAGTAGCCGGCAAAGCCCATGGTTTTAATGGTGTGTAATTCAAAATTTATCCGTTCTTCAATTTCCGGAGTCAGTTCATGGTATTTTTGGCGGGCACCCTCATAGGTTAAATGACGCAAGTAATCATCCTGTGAAGCAAATTGAGGTGGCACGGGGAAATTTGGCAAGAGTATGTCACGCTTTAAATCAAGTAATTCAACTTTATCTACTATCTCGTTGGTATTATCAATGGCCTGCGGCACATCATGAAACAGTGCAGCCATCTCTTCTGTTGATTTGAAAAAAAACTGATCATTGGCAAAGGCAAAACGCTTACCCTTGGTTACCGTATCATCATCTGCAAATTCCTTAAGGCTTGGCGTACTTTGCTTCTCTCCGGTATTGATGCATAATAAAATATCATGCGCATTGTAATCCTTCTGGTCAACATAATGCGAGTCATTGGATGCAATGACTTTAACCTGATATTTTTCAGCAAATTTTAGAAGTGTTTGATTGAGTTTTTCTTGCTCCGGAATATTGTGGCGCTGCAGTTCTATGTAATAATCTTCTCCAAACAAATCCAGCCACCATTTAAATTCTTTTTCCCCTTCTTCTTCGCCTTTTCTAAGAATGGTGCGTGGCACCATTGCACCCAGACAGCAAGTGGTGGCAATTAAGCCTTCATGGTATTGTAAAATCAACTCTTTATCTATTCTTGGATATTTGCCATACAATCCTTCGGTATAACCCAGCGAACATAATTTAATAAGGTTGCGGTAACCCAATTCATTTTTTGCAAGCATGAGTTGATGAAAGCGTTGATCCTTATCTTCTTTTGTAAAAGAACGTTTATGCCTGTCGGCCACCACATAAAATTCACAACCAATAATGGGCTTTACAAGTGGCTTGCCATCTGCATTCTTGTGTTTGTAAGCCTCAGCAACAAACTTAAAAGCACCAAACATATTGCCATGATCGGTAATGGCAAGTCCCGGCATCTGATTGGCAATTGCTTTTTTATATAACTTACTGATATCTGCTGCTCCGT
>JBIIGU010000197.1:0-3414 GCA_044236275.1 Bacteroidia bacterium
ATATACTTTTTATTGTGTGTATTGGGTTTAATTCTAATCGGAACATTTTCTACAATTTCTAGTCCGTAACCAATTAAGCCTGCACGTTTGGTAGGGTTATTTGTCATGAGGCGCATTTTATGCACACCAATATCACGCAATATTTGGGCTCCAACTCCATAGTCGCGCTCATCTGGTCTAAAACCAAGTTGCACATTGGCATCAACCGTATCCAATCCCTGCTCCTGTAATTTATAAGCCTTGAGTTTATTAATTAAACCAATGCCCCTACCTTCCTGATTGATGTAAATGATAACGCCCTTACCTTCTTCTTCTATCATTTCCATGGCCTTTTGCAACTGATCTCCACAATCGCAGCGCATGCTATGAAAAATATCTCCAGTAACACAAGATGAGTGCACACGCACCAATACAGGTTCTTCAGGTTTCCACTCCCCTTTAATCAATGCAAGATGTTCCTGTCCGGTATCTTTTTGCTGAAAAGCAACCAACTGAAAAGTACCATGATGTGTGGGCATATCAACAGAAATAATTCGTTGAATCAATGACTCATTTTGCAGTCTGTATTCAATCAAATCTTTTATGGTAATAAGTTTAAGATTAAATCGCTCTGCAACCTTTATTAAATCAGGGAGCCTTGCCATGCTGCCGTCTTCATTTAAAATTTCAACGATGCAACCGGCAGGTTCAAATCCTGCAAGTGTTGCAAGATCAATTGCAGCTTCTGTATGACCAGCTCTGCGCAAAACGCCTCCGGAGTGAGCCTTAAGCGGGAAAATGTGCCCGGGCTTACCCAGCTCATCAGGTTTGGTTGCGGGGTCAATTAATGCCTGCACGGTCTTGGCTCTGTCATGCGCAGAGATTCCTGTAGTGCAACCCTTGCCAAGCAAATCAACAGAAATGGTAAAAGCTGTTTCGTGGACTGCATTGTTGTTTTTTACCATTAGGTTTAATCCCAGTTCAGCACAACGCTGCTCAGTAATCGGGGTGCAAATTAATCCGCGGCCATAGGTAGCCATAAAATTGATAACCTCTGGGGTAACATTTCTGGCAGCCGTTAAAAAATCACCTTCATTTTCACGGTCTTCATCATCTACAACAATAACCATTCGGCCATTTTTTATTTCTTCAACAGCCTCTGCTATGGTATTAAATTTAAAATCTTCGCTCATGTATTAAATCCTTATAATAATTAATGACCGCTGCAGTCACATTTTTGTTTTCATAATATTCTTCTGCGCATAGTCTGGCATTAACTCCCAGCTGCTTAGAAAAATCCTCATCCTCTAGGCATTCAATAATAGCCAGGGCAAATGCATTGGCATCAGCAGCTTGTAACAGGTGCGTTTTATCCTTACATTGTATGCCTTGCAAGGCAATGGGAGTGCAAATAACGGTTTTACCCAAAGCCATACCCTCTATTATCTTTACCCTTATGCCACTTCCGGAGAACAAAGGTACAATCAATATTTGTTTGTTATCTAAAAAAGCTGCCGCATCTGGCACTTCACCAACCATTATCAACTTATCTTCCGAGAATGAATTAAAAGATGTGGGCATATTTCTTCCTGCAATTTCACATGAAAAGAGTTTTGGGTGATTTTTCACCAGCGGCCACACATTCTTAATAAACCAAAGTACTGCTTCCTGATTTGGCATCCACTCTAGGGAACCAATAAAACCTATGCGGCCATTTTGGGCATTGGCTGAAGGTTTTAGTGTCTTTAAATCCATACCTGCCGGAGAAACCATTATGGGTTTGGCACATCCTAATTCTTTTAGTTTCTCTGCATCTTGAGTGGTTACCGTGGTATAAGCATCAAATTGTTGTAATGCCTCTGTTTCATCCAACATAATGCGATTTGCCAAATGCATCATATACCATTTACGAATGGGGTTATTGCAACCTGCAGCCAGTTTATCCCATATTTCAAACTCAATATTATGCTCCCTTAAAACAAGCAAGGCTTTTGTATGTGGCTTTACATGCTTTAGGTAAGATGCCACAAACAGGCTCTCAAAAACAATTACATCAAATGTTTTGTGTTTGAGCAAATCAACAAGCAAATCAGCGAATTCCTGCTTATAAAAGCGCTGCATCTGATACGATGTATTACCTTTAAACACATTGGCAAAAGCATCCAAAGGTTTTATGGATGTATCGCATTCTACTAAATGCCATTGGGCCACCTGCGTTAACTCAGCAGGTAGTTGGCTAACATAATGCTTGCGAGTGTTTAGAGCAGCTACTGTAACCTCACAACCGTTTTCTGCATAACCTTTGGTGTAATTATAATATCCAAGTGAACCACCGTCTTTTAATGGCCACGGTACCCGGTTCATTATTTGCAGAATACGTAAACTCATGCGTGTCTTTTAAATCTTCTGATTAAATTAACCCATGCTGATTTATCGAACAAACCGGAATCGTTGGCAGCCTGATAGGTAAGAAACAAACCCACAGGAAACAAAACCATAATAGAAAGCCACATACCAAAGGCAGGGCTGGCTGATTGGGTTTTAGCCATTTTATCACCGGTGAGTGAAACAATGTGAAATACCAAATACAGGAGAACTGAAATTACCACAGGCATACCAAAACCGCCTTTACGTATAATACTTCCAAAAGGAGCCCCAATAAAAAACATAATGATACATGCTACTGATAAGGTAAACTTTTTATGCCATTCAATTTTGTAACGGATAATCATTTTTTTCGTTTCTCTGGTGTCGCTAGACACATAGTCTATAATTGATTTCATAGAGCGTGCATTGCTAAGGGCAAGAGTAATGGCATTGGCTTTATAAGCGGGAAAACTATCTGCTAAATACGCCAATGGAATAGCAATTTTTGCAGGCTTAACCTCATTGTATAAAGAATCATTGATTCTGTAATACATATCAGTATAAGAATAGGTGTACTTATACTTAGTACCTAATAAATTGGTTAAAGAATCTATTTTTTCCTGTAACTCTAACACATTAAGCATTTGATAGCCATCTTTAAACAAGCTCTCATCCGTGCGATTTAAATTGAATGCATACATATCAAAAACCACTTCCTCCTCAGAAAAAGAAACGCCTAAATGAGGGTAATTCCGATAATAATTACTTTGTTTCTCCATTTCCTCATAACGCCAACCGTTAAATAAATTGAAAAACATGTAACGACCATCTTCACTCATATGCATGGTACCACTCTGAGCTGTAACTATAACAGGATTTTGAACACCTCCCCTGTTATCATAAATAATAATATCAAATAACTTTCCACTATTAGGATCCTTGCGACCAACACGCATGCTGATACCCTCAATCCCATTGTAAAACACACCATCTCTTATAAACAATGCAGGCTTTTGCTGTTTAATGTCATATAGCAAAGCCCTGTATTTTAAAGTAGCTTGCGGAATA
>JBIIGU010000198.1:0-3412 GCA_044236275.1 Bacteroidia bacterium
GAACAAATGGCCCAGCCGGTATAAAGGTTTTCTTTATCTGCTTTTTATTTGTGCGGCATATACTGCGCCATTAAGCTTATTTGCTCAGGCCGACAGTACCACACAACCTTCGGCAACATTCATTGTAGATTATTCAAGACCCCAAACGTATGAGCTTGCAAATATTGTTATTACAGGCACCAATTTTTACGACAAAAGTGTATTGCAAATTTTATCAGGGCTAACAGTAGGGCAGAAAATAAAAATCCCCTCAGATGACATTTCAAAAGCCATTTCCAATTTATGGAAACAAAAGCTGTTTGATGATGTTCAAATCAGGATTTTTGAAATACAGAATGATAAAATAGCGCTTGAAATATTTTTGCTGGAAAAACCAAGGCTTTCAACTTTTTCTATTAAAGGGCTTAAAAAAGGAAAGGCAAACACATTAAGAGAAGAGCTTTCCCTGAAGTCTGGCCAAATTATTACAGACAATATGCTTGCCGCAACCCGTACCGAAATAAAACGCCACTTTAAAGAAAAAGGATTTTTAGATGCAGATGCAACATTTGAGCAGGAAACAGATGACCCGAGAAAAAATACAGCAAGGCTTAAAATTACTGTAAATAGGGGTCCCAAAATAAAAATTAACGAAATTGATATTGTAGGCAACACAGCGCTTACCGATAAAAAGATCAGAAAGCTGTTTAAAGATACCAAATCTCGCCACCGCTTATTTGCCAAATCCAGGTATGAGGATGATAAGTTTCAGGAGGATAAACAGCGCATCATTGAAAAATATCTTTCTCTTGGCTTTCGCGATATAGAAATTGTTTCAGACTCTGTTTATCGCCACGACCCCAAGAATCTTAATATTAAAATTGTTTTAAATGAGGGGCGAAAATATTATTTCAGGGATTTAAAGTTTATTGGTAACAGCAAATACACCACTGAAGAGTTGATGAGTATCCTTAAAATTAACAAAGGAGATGTGTATGACCAATCAACGTTAGATACCAGATTGCACATGAATCAGAATGGCCTGGATATTAGTACTCTTTATATGGACGATGGCTATCTCTTTTTTAATGTGCAGCCTGTTGAGGTATTGGTTGAAAACGATTCAATAGATCTTGAAATTAGAATAAATGAAGGTGCTCAAGCAAGAATTAATAAAGTTACCGTATCAGGAAATACCAAAACAAGTGATCATGTTATACTCAGAGAACTTCGAACCAAACCGGGCCAATTATTTAGCAGATCTGATGTTACACGCTCCTTGCGTGAGCTAGCGCAGGTTGGATATTTTAATCCTGAGGCATTAAATGTAAATCCAGTGCCTAACCCTGAGGCTGGTACGGTTGATATTGAATACAAAGTAGAAGAAAAACCAAACGACCAGATTGAGTTATCTGCAGGATGGGGGGCAAGCACGGTTGTGGGTACACTTGGCCTTTCTCTCAATAACTTTTCTACCAAACGCATGTTTACCAAAAGGGCTTGGAACCCCATTCCAAGCGGAGACGGACAAAGGCTTTCTTTACGCGCGCAAACAAACGGTACATTTTTTCAGTCTTATAATGCTTCCTTTACAGAACCATGGCTAGGAGGCAAAAAACCAAACTCTTTTTCAGCATCGGTATTCCTATCTATTCAATCAAACGGACTTAGTATTGGCGATTCAAGAAGAACAGCACTTTGGACAAGTGGGGCAACCATTGGTTTGGGTAAACGGTTAAAATTTCCTGACGATTGGTTCACCCTGCAATACTCATTAACCTATCAGAGATACTTTAATGAAGTGAGCGCAACAGGCGAGAGCTTTCTGAACTTTATACCTCCGGGGGCTTCAAATAACCTCAATTTTAGAATTGTGCTCTCAAGAAACTCAGTTGATCAGCCAATATATCCAAGGCAAGGGTCCAATATTACATTTTCAGTTCAATTTACTCCTCCATATTCTTTAATTAACGGACGCGATTATAAAACTATTGATGCTTCTGAAAAAATGAGGTGGCTGGAGTTTCATAAATGGAAATTTGATGCCACCTGGTATGCCAAATTGGTGGGCAATTTGGTTTTTATGTCTCGGGCTAATTTTGGTTTTATTGGTCAATATAATAGAGATGTGGGCTATACGCCATTTGAGCGTTTTTGGCTGGGTGGTTCCGGTTTAATGGGCTTTAGCCTCGATGGTCGTGAATTGATTGCACTGCGCGGCTATTCAGATAATTCTCTTACACCTTTGGTTTTTAATCCTCAGGCGGGCAGGGTGGTGCAGCAGGGAGGGCTTATTTATAACCGATATACAATGGAGCTAAGATACCCCGTTTCTCTTAATCCGTCTGCCACGGTATACCCATTGGTGTTTTTTGAAGCAGGCAAAGCATGGTCGAGGTATGAAGATTTTTCACCGTTCTCTGTTTATCGTTCTACCGGAGTTGGTGTTCGGATATTTTTGCCTATGTTTGGCATGATTGGTCTCGATTACGGATATGGGTTTGATGATGTTCCGTTTCAGGGTTCTGCCAATAAGGGAAATATTCACTTTCTGTTAGGGCAGCAATTTTAAAAAGGCTTAAATGAAAAAAGGAGTATTAATAATACTGGCACTTGCCCTTACTTGTGTTGCACAAGCACAACGATTTGGCTATGTAGATACGGAGTATATTCTGGATTTAATGCCTGAATATAAATCTGCCCAAAAACAGCTGGATCAGTTGAGTGAGGATTGGCAAAAGGAGGTAGAAAAAAAGCAACAAAACATTGACAAAATGTATCGTGATTTTCAGGCAGAGCAAGTTTTGCTCACAGAGGACTTAAGAAAAAAGCGAGAAGAAGAAATTAAATTAAAGGAGAAGGAGCTTCGTGAATACCGAAATCAAAAGTTTGGTTATGAGGGCGAATTATTTAAAAAAAGGCAGGAATTAATAAAGCCAATTCAGGATCGGGTGTTTGATGCCATACAAAAAGTTGCCAAACAAAGCGCGCTTGACTTTATATTTGCCAAATCGGGTGAGTTTATAATGTTATACTCCAATGCCAAATACGATAAAAGTGATGAAGTTTTAGCCGAATTGGGTGTTGCCATAAACAAAACAGATAAAGACACTAACAAGAAAAAATAAGTAATAGTAAAACAATGAAAAGAATCACAACAATTGCATTTGTATTGCTGCTGGCAGTAGCAATTACACCAGGAAAAGCACAGGCACAAAAATTCGGCTATATTGAGTTTCAGGATTTGATGACCCAGATGCCTGAATATAAAAAAGCAACCGGTGAAATGGAAGCTTTTGGCAAGCAGCTTCAGGAAGAAATGAAAAAAATGAGCTCAGAGCTGGAGAAGAAGTATGACGAGTATCAAAAAGGGGAAGCCAAGATGAATGATGCCATTAAAGAGTATAAGCAAAAAGAACTGAGAGATATTCAG
>JBIIGU010000199.1:0-3410 GCA_044236275.1 Bacteroidia bacterium
TAGACAGTTCAGGCGACTCGCTGCATCGCAGGGGCTATAGGGCCGATGCCAATCTGGCTCCGTTAAATGAGGTAACAGCAGCAGCATTAATACAATTAAGTGGCTGGGATGGTAAAGGTGTTTTCCTCGACCCCATGTGTGGCAGTGGCACTATATTGATTGAAGCCGCCATGTTTGCTAAAAATATGGCTCCCGGATTGCTTAGAAAAAAATATGGTTTTGAATCCTGGAACAATTTTGATGCAGCACTTTGGCAAACACTAAAAGATGAAGCCTATAAAGCCATACACGAAACCGATACCAAATTTATTGGAAGCGATAAAGTTTTTAAAGTAACCGAAATTGCACGCAACAACATTATGCTGGCCGGGCTTGATGAAGATATTCGCGTATCCAACAAGCAGTTTGAAGAACAGAAACCACCTGAGCAAGGAGGTGTGGTTATTATGAATCCCCCTTATGGTGAGCGCCTGCCCGTGGCTGAAATCAATGCTTTTTACAAGAGTATCGGAGATAAAATGAAAAAGGATTTTCAAGGATATAAGGTATGGATTTTATCATCCAATAAAGAAGCTATGAAAAATATAGGTTTGGCAACCTCAAAAAAATACACCGTGTGGAATGGTCCGTTGGAGTGCAAGTTTCATGGATATGATATTTACGCGGGAACGAAGAAAAGTAAGGTGGTGGATAATGAATGATAAAATCAACAATTCACTAAGATTAAAGATTGCTGCGATAAGAACTAAATAAACATTTGTTTTTATTATTTGAAATATTGTGCTTCGATAGGAATTGATTCCAATATTACAGAAACAGCAAATATCAGATCTAGTAAATCAACTCAGTTTGGTACACAACCATTGCTTCCTAAAAATTTGTTTACTTGCATAGGCGATGACATCACACAAACTAGGCATCTCATCTGAAAGAGCTGCAGCATTAATTAAGCAATATGGTTATAACCAGTTACCTGCTTCCAAGCCAAAGAATATCTGGCAGATGGTTAAGCAAGTGGCAAGTGAACCTATGTTCATCCTTCAGATGGCATGCGGCTTGCTCTATATGCTGCTGGGTGATTATACCGAAGGTGGAGTGTTGCTTTGTTGGGTTATCATTGTTATTTATATCACCTTCTATCAGCATAAAAAAACAGAACGTTCGCTGGAAGCCCTTCGCCTGCTTTCTTCTCCTCGTGCGCTTGTGTTGCGTGATGGCAAAGAAATGCGTATCTCAGGTCGTGAGGTGGTGCCTGAAGATGTACTGCTCCTCCATGAAGGCGACCGCATTCCTGCAGATGCATGCATACTTGAGAGCCAGAACCTTTCGGTTGATGAATCTTTGCTTACGGGCGAATCTATGCCGGTGAATAAAACGATAGAAAAAAACGAGGACCATTCCAACATGGTATATAGCGGTACATTAGTGGTTCAGGGAAGAGGTATAGCCAAAGTTACCCATACAGGTACACGAACTCGTTTTGGTCAAATCGGGCTCTCATTGCAAACCATTAACCCTACAGAAACAAGGCTACAGGCTGAAATGAAAATACTGGTGCGTCAGCTATTTTATGGAGGGGTAATTATCAGTGTTGGGGTAATAGGCGCTTTTTATTACAACAGAGGTAATTTTCTTCAGTCGGTATTAAACGGTTTAGCAGCAGCTATGTCATTGCTTCCCGAAGAGTTTCCTGTGGTGCTTACCATTTTTCTGGCTCTTGGTGCATGGCGTTTGTCTCGCAATAAAGTACTCACCAGAAACCCATCAGCCATAGAAACCCTGGGTGCAGCAACGGTACTTTGCAGTGACAAAACAGGTACCATAACACAAAATAAAATGCAGATTGCGGCTATATATTGTAACGGTAATGTGCATACGCGTGAGATGTTTGTAATTAGCAAGGAGCAGATTAGTGCAATGTTGGGAGGGCTATATCTGGCAACACATGCCAATGCTGTTGATCCTATGGAAAAGGCCATTACTGAAGATTATACGACTTACTATAATAGAATTGAAGGGCATAGCTTTATCAAAGAATATCCGCTGAGTCATGCCTTATCTGCCATGACACGCGTTTACCATTCGCAAAGCAATCAAACCATTCAGGCATTTTGCAAAGGCTCTCCAGAAGCAGTATTTGCCTTATGTGGTTTAACTGAACAACAAATGGAAACGCACCGAGAGGTGCTGCATAAACTGGCAGGCAGTGCTTACCGGGTGATTGCCCTTGCTGTATGCATGGATCATCAGGGAGAATTGCCACAGCACCAGCAAGGATTTAAATTTAGCTTTACCGGATTTGTTGCATTTGAAGATCCCATCAGGCCTGAAGTGCCGCATGCTATCAAGGAATGTGGGGAGGCAGGCATTAAGGTAATCATGATTACTGGTGATTATCCGGAAACTGCTAGAAGTATAGCTTCGCATATTGGACTGGTGCATGATGGAGATATCATTACCGGAGCACAACTGGATATAATGTCGGCAGAGGATTTACAACATCGCATAAAACATGTACGCGTATTTGCACGCATACAGCCTCATCAAAAATTACAGATTATACAAGCGCTGAAAGCAAACGGAGAAGTGGTGGCCATGACCGGAGATGGTGTGAATGATGCACCCGCGCTTAAAGCAGCCGATATCGGGATAGCAATGGGTTTGAAAGGAACGGATGTTGCACGAGAGGCTTCGTCTTTGGTTTTGCTTGATGATAACTTTGTTTCCATAGTATACTCTATACGATCCGGAAGAAGGGTTTTTGATAACCTGCAAAAAGCAATGACCTATATTATTGCTATACACATACCCATTATTGGTCTTGTATTTCTTCCTGCATTTTTTGCATCATTGCCTGTATTGCTGATGCCGCTGCATATTGTTTTTATGGAATTGATCATTGATCCTATTTGCTCAATTGCTTTTGAGTCGGAGATGGAAGAAAAGGGAATCATGCAACGACCGCCTGCACCAACGGATGGCCGATTTTTTAATCTTCGACTCTTTATACTTGGGTTGTTTAAAGGAGTGCTATTATTATCGTTGGTGCTATTGGTTTATTTTATTTCAATTAACGAAGGGCATACGGAAGGGGAGGTAAGGGCTATTGCTTTTTCTACGCTCATCATTGGCAACTTGTTTTTAATCATCAGCTCGCTATCTGCTTCTCGTGGCTTTATTGCCATTATACTTGAACGAAACGTTGCTGTACTCCTTATTTCAGTTTTAGCAATAGCAATGCTCTTGCTTACCATTACCATCCCATTTTTGCAACGCATCTTTAAATTTAATTTTCCTGGTTTCAGCCACTTTATTCCTGCTCTTGTTGGGGCGCTTATAATGTTACTGCTAATGGAAGTTGTAAAAAAACGATTGCATCGCAAAGGTTAGCTCCTCGTCTTTGATATGTT
>JBIIGU010000233.1:0-3057 GCA_044236275.1 Bacteroidia bacterium
CGATAAAGGATCTGGAAGAAAAAATGCTTGCCGAAAAAAAACGCATCTACAGCAGTCTCACAGGTTGGCAGCGAGTGCAAATTTCCCGCCATCAGGAAAGACCTTACACCCTTGATTATATTGAGCATTGCTTTACTGATTTTATAGAGCAGCATGGCGATCGAAGCGTGAAAGACGATAAGGCCATTGTTGGTGGTTTTGCAAAACTAGGCGACCAAACGGTTATGGTTATTGGACACCAAAAGGGACGCAATACCAAACAAAGACAGTTGCGTAACTTTGGTATGGCCAACCCTGAAGGATATAGAAAGGCCTTGAGGTTAATGAAGCTAGCAGAGAAATTTAATAAACCAATTATTACCCTTATTGATACTCCCGGTGCTTCTCCGGGTTTGGAAGCAGAAGAGCGTGGTCAGGGAGAGGCTATAGCTAAAAACCTGCTTGAAATGTCGGTATTGAAAGTTCCGGTCATTTGTGTGGTTATAGGCGAAGGTGCTTCTGGAGGTGCTTTAGGTATTGGAGTAGGAGATAAAGTGCTAATGTTAGAGAATACTTGGTACTCTGTGATTTCGCCTGAGTCTTGCTCATCTATCCTTTGGCGTAGTTGGGAGCATAAAGAAAAGGCTGCGGAAGCGCTGAAACTCACTGCCCCTGATATGCTCAAAAATGGCTTAATTGATGGTGTGATACCCGAACCATTGGGTGGGGCACATAATAACCCTGCGGAAATGTACCAATCCCTCAAGAATGAGTTGATTAAGATAATGGATGAACTGAAAATATTGGCATCAGATAAACTGATTGAACAACGCATTGCCAAGTTCTCGGCAATGGGAGCATTCACAGAAGCTTAATAAAAAAGCTCCATGTGGAGCTTATTAGTGGAGGATAACGGAGTCGAACCGATGACCTCTTGCATGCCATGCAAGCGCTCTAGCCAGCTGAGCTAATCCCCCTCAAGAGTGGGCAAATATATGAAGTAACTTTTATTGAGCAAATTTAAACAGCACAATAATGAGTCCGTAAATGAGCGTAGAAAGAATAATACCTCGTGCTGTATACAGTTTATCGTAGTTTAAAAACAGATAAAACAAACCAAGGTTAATAACTGCACACAAACTCAATAACGGAGATAACAGTTTTTTTGAAATGGCAAGGTCTAAAAATTCCAATAGTTCTGTATTTCTGAATTCAAACATATAAAAACCTAAAGCGCCCATTAGGGGACCTATTAAACCTACAATAATGCCAATGGCAATATGATCTTTAATGTTGCGCATGTGTTGCTATATTAAGATTCCAGTTATTCAATTGAGGCATGGCATGATAAGCAGTTAAATCAAAATGTACGGGCACCAAAGATGCAAAACCATTGGCCAATGCCCATTCATCAGTGTCTTCACCTTTGTCCATATTGATGAATTTGCCGGTTAGCCAAAAATATCTTCTTCCATTTGGGTCTCTTCTTTCATCAAACTCTTCCTGCCATTTGGCATTGGCTTGTCTGCAAACTTTTAGTCCTTTAAAAGCATCAGAGCCAACATTAGGAATATTTACATTAAGCAACGTACCTGTTGGTAAGCCATTTTGAATGATATTTTTCGCAATGTTTTGAGCCACCTGGGTTGACAAATTAAAATCGGCATCATAAGCATAATTGCATAATGAAAAGCCAACACTTGGTATGCCTTCTATAGCGCCTTCCATAGCTGCACTCATGGTGCCGGAATACAATACATTAATAGATGAGTTGGAACCATGATTAATGCCTGACACCAGTAAATCAGGTTTTCGGTGCAATACTTTATCTACTGCCAGCTTCACACAATCAGCCGGAGTACCTGAGCACTGGTAAGCCATCAGCTCTCCGTAAATATCTGTTTTTTCAAGCCTAAGCGGTTTGCTAATGGTAACTGCATGCCCCATGCCGCTTTGCGGGCTATCTGGAGCAACAATAATAACTTCTCCAAGCGGTTTCATGGCAGCTACCAAGGCCCTTATGCCAGGAGCCGTGATGCCATCATCGTTTGAAATTAATATAAGTGGTTTGTTCTGATTCATTCTGGGGCGAAAATAGCTGAAAGTTTAAGTCTTTGGTACTAAAAACAATGATATCTTAAGGTTATCTTATGATTTTAAGTAAGTCTTCTTCAACTGATTTTTTTGGAGTTTCTATGATTCTTCCTATCTCTTTATTGTTTCTGTAAACAATAATTAATGGTACATATGTTACTTGATAAGAGCCTATATTTACTTTAGAACTTTCTTTTTTTCTGTTTACTCCAATCATAATAATTTGATCTATACCTGCTTCCTCGCATACTTTTAGCATTGCTGGAACATGTGCCTTACTGTCACTGCACCATGTTCCAAGAATAATCAAAATAGAAATAGGTTTTTGCTTTTTTAATTTTCTGATTATGGATTTCTTTGGCGCATAGGCTGGGTAATTTTTAGAAAACCATGAGTAATTTTCAAGTTGTTTTCTACTCAGGTAGCCATCAATAATTATGCTATCGCTTATCGGTATTTGTTGGGCATTGCCGGATTTAATAAATGTGCATATCAAAAAAAACGAAGTCAGAAACAGTTTTAACGAGCGGTGAAGTGTTGTAACCTTCATTATTAAGATTTATTGAGCTTATTTAATGATAACATTAAACATAACACAAAAATGGACGCAGGCTTGTATAATAACTTAGGAACCAAATAAATGCATACTTAAGCATTGGCATTCATAAAGCCTAGTGCCTTGTTCACCATATTTTCAGAGCCTATAAAAATAGGCACGCGCTGGTGAAGCTCTTTTGGTTCTACATCAAGAACGCGCTCTTTGCCAGTGTGGGCTTTTCCGCCTGCTTGCTCCACAATAAATGCCATTGGGATACATTCAAACATCAAACGCAATTTCCCATTTGGAGCTTTAGCAGTTGGAGGATAAATAAAAATACCACCTTTTAATAAGTTTCTGTGCAAATCAGCCACCATAGAGCCAATATATCTCGCACTATATGGGCGGTCCGTCTCCTTATCTTTTTCCTTGCACCAGGCAATATA
>JBIIGU010000200.1:0-3394 GCA_044236275.1 Bacteroidia bacterium
TAAACATTAAAAGCATAAAATATGTGGTGCTTGATGAAGCAGATGAAATGCTGAATATGGGTTTCAGAGAAGATATTGAAAATATTTTATCTGTTACACCCGATAACAAACGTGTTTGTTTATTCAGCGCAACCATGCCAAAAGAAATCAGACAAATTGCCGAAAGGTATATGAATGATCCGGTAGAGGTGTCTGTAGGCAAGGCCAATTCAACCAACGTAAACATTGCGCATGAGTATGCAGTGGTGCATGCCAAAGATAAATATGCTGCCATGAAACGTGTGCTTGATTATACCAGTGAGCATTTTTATGGCATTATTTTTTGTACAACCAAGCATGAAACGCAAGAGATTAGCGATAAGCTTATACGCGATGGTTATAATGCTGATTGCCTTCATGGCGATTTAAGCCAAAGCCAACGTGAGAAGGTGATGAATCGCTTTCGCCATCACGCCATTAAAATTTTATTGGCAACAGATGTGGCTGCTCGTGGTATAGATGTAAGCGGATTAACACACGTGATACATTATCATTTACCAGATGATATTGAAAACTACACACATCGCAGTGGTCGTACGGCCCGTGCTGGTAAAACAGGCACTTCACTCACCTTATTAAACGTAAGAGAATTTTATAGACTTCGTGAGATTGAAAAATTAGCCAATATCAAATTTAAACGTGTGCTTATTCCATCAGCTATGGAAGTGCGTGATAAAAAATTACTGGCATTTATTGATACCATTAATTCAACCGAAATTGAAGAAACATTCTTTGATGATGTAGTTGAAAAGCATCTAAAACCTCTTCTGCAATTAGATAAGGAGGAAGTATTAAAGAAAATGCTCACCTTAGAGTTAAGACGCTTTAGTGCAGAATATATGAATGGCCCTGATTTAAATGTGGCCGATAGAGATGCAAGCAAAGCAGAGAAGCCAAAGGCAGAGGTGCACGTTTGTTTGTTAGCGTTGGTTCAAAGGATGGGTTAAATACAGGTTCTATGAAAGATTTGGTATTAAGCTTAACAGGCATCAGCGGAAAACAATTGTTGCGCATTGATGTAAAAGGTGTGTACTCATTTATAAATGTAGATCCTGAAGTAGTAGAGCAAGTAACCAAAGGATTGCATGGAAGCAATTACAGAGGAAGAACGGTAAGGGTTGAAGTTTCGGGCGAACAACAAGATAAGAGTTACTCAAAAGGTAGAAGCGGTGATGATGGAAGATATGGCCGCAGAAGAAGTGATGGTGGTGGCCGCAGAGATGGTGGTAACCGTGGAGGAGATAGAGGAGGCGACAGAGGTGGGCGCTCGTTTGGCGGAAGAAAAGAAAGAGGCAGCTATTCTCGCAGAAGAGATTAATAATTTCATATAAATAAAAAACCCCGGCATGCCGGGGTTTTTTATTTTACAGTAGTTTAAATCAACTTATTTGATTTTGCCTTGCAAACCGGCACCTGCTTTAAATTTCACAACTTTTTTAGCAGGTATATTAATTACTTTACCTGTTTGTGGGTTGCGACCTTTACGTGCAGCACGCTTAGTTACGGAGAAAGTTCCGAAACCTACCAGGATTAATTTGTCGCCTTTTTTCAAAGCGCCTTGTGTTCCTGCCATGAATGCATCTAATGCAGCTGCAGCTTGTACTTTGGTGATACCCGCATCACCGGACATTTTGTCGATTAAATCTGACTTGTTCATAATGATTAAAATTTATTTATGGTTGGTTTTACCTGAACAAACTTATAAAAGAGAATGAAGAAATCAAGCTACAGCAAGGCTTTCAGGCATTTTTTCATCAAATAGATTTTCACAGGTTTTCAACATTTATAGGCCTTTTAGCCTTTTTGGGGCTATTTAAACCGCTTGGTTAAGCAGCTGTAACGCTTGTTTAGCAGTGGTTTGCAAGTTATTTGCAGGTATTTTAATTCTTAGCTTAGCCTGTTCATAGCACTGTTTGCGGGCATCAAGCAATTGTATAATATATTGTAAGATGTCGTTAGGATTTTTTCCTTCAAATAGGGGCCTTCTACTTTCACCGGCAACAATGCGATCAGTTAGAAGTTGTGGTGCCGCCTCTAAATAGATGGTTAATCCGTGTTCATTCATCCATTCCATCTGATTAAAATAGCATGGCGCTCCGCCTCCGGTAGCAATAAGTGCTGATTGTTCATGTTGGGTTTGAAGCAGACATTGGTGTTCTGCTTTTCTGAAATATGATTCGCCCTTGCTTTCAAAAATCTCTGATATGTTTTGTTTCTCCTGTGCTTCAATCCTCACATCTAAATCAATAAACGCATAGCCAAGCACTTTAGCCAATTTTTTACCAATGGTACTTTTGCCTGCCCCCGGCATGCCAACAAGATAAATGTTCTTTGCAGACTTATTGGGCATGCGTAATCAGTTCATGTATTTCTTTACCGTTTCAAAGGATGGAAAATTATAGGCACTCCATTTTTTAATTACGGTATTACCCTTTAATAATATTAATCCCGGGTTTGAGCGCACCATAGATTTTATTGGTGTGGCATCCATCAGATAATATGAGAAAGCCAATTGGTGCTCATGTCGGTATACTTCAACCTGCTCCGGAGCAGTGGCACTTAATGCCCAAAACTTGTATCCGCCTTGTTGCCATGAGTTGGCAAGAGCCGCTATCTGAGGCTCCATACCTGCTCTTCCCTCAAACACACTTTTTTGTACCAAAATCAATTTGTAGTTTTCTTTATCTGATAATAACGAATCGGTATAATCTATACCTGCATCGTTGTATAATTTAAAATCGAAAATGGCAGGTTTATAACCTTCTTTAATGAGCTTATCTTTTCTGTCTATAAATTTGTAGTTCTCTAAATCTGCCGGCAGGTTTGTGGCAGTAAACTCAAATTGTTGCCCGCCTTTTTCATAAATAAATATCATTTCATATTCATCTCTTGGGGCTCCTTCCGGTATTTCCATCAGCTTACCAATATCATTTCCTATTTTGTATGGCAAAAAATCTATTTTAGGTAAAAACATGTAGGTGTATATGGTGAAAAATGTAGTAACCAGCAATGAGGTAAAAATACCAATATGAGTAATGGTTTGATTAAACAAAGGTTTGATGTAGGTGTGTCCGAAGAAGATGATGGCAATAAAAACCAGCAGAATCAGGTCTTTAATAAATGATTGTATGGGTTTAAGCTTAATGGCATCGCCAAAGCAACCACAGTCGGTAACTTTATTTGTAATGGCTGAGTAGCCGGTTAGCAGTGTAAAATAAATTATCATGAGTAAGAGCAGCCAGGCGTTTAGGCGCGCATAAGAACCCACAAGCAAAACCACCCCTACCATTATTTCAAAAATGCATATGAACATGGCAAGTGGTATGGCATAGTGAGCAAAGAATGGCATATGAAA
>JBIIGU010000201.1:0-3387 GCA_044236275.1 Bacteroidia bacterium
CTACCATCAGAGAGGCTGATGTGCTTGTTTCAAAACGTGTGTGGCGTGTTATTGATTTGCGTGAAAAACAAAACTACAAAGCGATTTGGAAAGGAAGTCCATTAAACAAAATTCTTTACGAAGCGGTATTGAATAATCAACTCATAGCCTACCGGAACGACTCTTTAAAAAGCAGCTTTTCTTTGCAGGTTTTTAAAATGATTGGTGGCGATACACTTTTTGTGCAGAATATTATTGATCCAAATGAACCCGATATCACCAGAACTGATACAGTTATTGAAACCATGGACCCCGAGAAGCGCATTAAACATGTAATGGTGATGGAAGAACTCATTTTTAATCAGAAATATTCAACTTCGTCTATTAGAATTATTGCCATAGCTCCACTTTACCGCTTAAAATTTGCAGGAGAAGATGTTGGTTTAACACCACTTTGCTGGTTAAAATACAATGACCGTTTTGAGAAAGAAACGGATTGTCGCGATATACTTAAGAATAGATTTATATTTAATAAAGAGAACAGCCGCAGCACTTTCTCTTTTGACGATTGGTTTGAGCAAAGACAATTCAATAGTTTTATAGTAAAAGAATCCAATCAATGGGACTTGAGTATAATGGATGATCCGGAAGTAAAACGAAACGGACTGCACGCCTTGATTGAAGCTGCAAGAATAAAGCAGGAGCAATTTGAGCAGCATCAGAATAATTTTGAGGAATAGAAGAGCTCGTGTTGAGTATTGGTTTTTGAGGCTTAGGAGTTGGGCGTTGGCATCTTCTGTTTTTTTTAATGAAGAGCCGCGAATTAGGCATGGAAAAACCGCTACGCAGAAAGAGGAAAGAAATGAGAAACGAGGTTTGAGAAGTGAGAATAAATGTTGAATGCTAACTATTTAATGAAATCAAATCTTTCAATCTTCTAATTTTCCCAACCACATAGACACAAAAGTACAGGGGATTGAGAAAAGACCGCTTCGCTGAAAAAGTAAAGAAGCGAAAGATGCGACAAAATCTTGGATGAAATATTTCTTCACAACCAATCTACTAGAAAACTTATAAACTTTTCTTCACCATAAAATCAATCCTCTGCCTTATAATTATGAAATACAACAATCTTGTTGAGTAATAAAACATGCATTTGCATAACAATAATCTTAGCATTAGAAATTAGACAAACCGGTTACAGGCCAAATGATGACAATGGCGAAAACGATAAATACCAAACCGGAAAAAACATTTAAGCGGTGCATATTCTCAGGTGAAAGAACATGTTTTAGCTTGCCTGCAAAATAGCAGACACCAAGCATTGTGCTAAACATGGTTATGAGTACTACGCTAAAAAACAAAATCACCTGATCAAAAGAAAATCTGGTTACTGTTTCAACATAAGTAGCCACGCCCAACCAGGCAATAAGAACCATAGGATTGATACTATTCAGCATGATGCCTTTAAGTATATACAATACACCTTTTCTTTCTGCAGGTTGATGATCCTCGGTTCTTACTATTTCCTTTTTAATGATAGAACGAATACCCAATAATGTTAGAAAACAGAAGCCTATCATGCGAATAATATGATTATAATGCTCCACCTTATCAACGATAAAACTACTACCCAATACGGCTATACCGATATAGAAAGTATCACTCATCAGCACCCCGGAAGCTATATACAGGCCTTCTCGTAAACCACGCTTAATACTGGTTTGTATGAGCGAAAAAAATACGGTTCCAAAAGTTAAGGTAAACATCAAACCTGTGAGCAGACCTTTCCAAACCGGACTTAGAAATTCCATAACGGCAATTATACACAATAAAAAAGGCCACACAAAGGCAGCCTTTCCCAATGCAGAGCAATATCATTATAAATTTCCAACCATGTTTTCAGGTCTAACCCAGGCATCAAACTGATCGTTGGTAAGTAAACCTAATTCTATTGCAGCTTCACGTAAGGTTTTGTTTTCCTTATGCGCCTTCTTTGCAATTTTGGCTGCATTTTCATAGCCGATATGTGGATTAAGAGCGGTAACCAACATCAAAGAATTTTCCAAATGACGTTTAATAATATCATGATTTGGCTCAATACCTTCGGCACACTTATCGTTAAAACTTACGCAAGCATCACCGATAAGGCGAGCACTTTGCAAAACATTGGCCGCAATAAGTGGCTTAAAAACATTCAGTTCAAAATGGCCATTGGTACCTCCAATACTTACTGCCACATCATTACCAATAACTTGAGCAGCAACCATGGTCATAGCCTCAGGTTGTGTTGGATTAACTTTACCCGGCATTATAGAGGAGCCAGGCTCATTATCAGGAATAACAATTTCTCCAATTCCTGAGCGTGGACCTGATGATAGCATACGCACATCATTGGCAATTTTCATAAGGCTTACAGCAACTCTTTTTAAAGCACCACTTAGCTCAACCATGGCGTCATGTGCAGCCAGGGCTTCAAATTTATTTGGAGCAGTAACAAAAGGTAGCTTTGTAAATTCAGCAATTTTTTTAGCTACAAGCACATCATACCCTTTTGGCGCGTTTAATCCTGTGCCAACGGCTGTGCCTCCCAAAGCCAATTCCTTAACCATTTCCAACGCATTATTCAATGCACGTATGCCATTATCTAATTGTTGCACATATCCGCCAAACTCTTGACCTAAAGTAAGTGGCGTTGCATCCATGAAATGCGTACGACCTGTTTTTACAATATTCTTATATGATTCAGCTTTTTTAGCAAGGGTATTTCTTAATTTCTGTATACCCGGAATGGTATTTTCAACCACCATTTTATAAGCGGCTATATGCATAGCAGTTGGATAGGTATCGTTTGATGATTGAGATTTATTTACATCATCATTCGGATGAAGTATCTTATTTTCATCTGTCAATTTGCCGCCAGTAATTACATGGGCACGATAAGCAATAACCTCATTGGCATTCATATTGCTTTGGGTTCCACTTCCTGTTTGCCAAATAACTAACGGAAACTCATTATCGAGCTTGCCTTCCAGAATTTCATCACAAACCCTACCAATCAAATCTCTCTTTTCTGAACTCAATACTCCTAAATCGCAATTTGCATAAGCAGCTGCTTTCTTAAGGTATGCAAAGGCATAAATAACTTCTTTAGGCATGCTGGCCTCAGGGCCAATTTTAAAATTATTTCTTGAGCGTTCTGTTTGCGCACCCCAGTATTTGTCGGCAGGTACTTTAACCTCGCCCATGGTGTCTTTTTCTATTCTAAATTCCATTTTTATGAGTGATTTATATCATTTTTTTGGTGCAAATGTAACCGAATGAAGCGGAATAAAAATTCTTTTTGTAAAATTGTATATAATTGATTTCCAATTTAATAAATATTTCATCTAGAAAGAATATATAGCT
>JBIIGU010000202.1:0-3385 GCA_044236275.1 Bacteroidia bacterium
AACAGAAATATATTTTCGTACGAGCATGTTTGCAACAAAAATAACCCTAAAACACAGAATACCTTCTTTTTTCATGAAGTTAATGCCATCTCTTACCTGGAAGGTAAAAAACCATGATAAAAAGATATACCTGACGTTTGATGATGGTCCCCACCCAACTATTACCCCGTGGGTGCTTCAAACCCTTGCCCAATATCATGCAAAAGCAACTTTTTTTTGTGTGGGAGATAATGTCAGGAAGTTTCCTGAAACATATGCGCAGATACTTCAGGCAGGCCATCGTACAGGCAACCACACCTTTAATCATGTAAATGGTTGGCGAACAAAAAACCGGCTGTATTACAAGAATATTGAAATGGCAGCGTCATTGATTAAATCTAATTTATTCCGGCCGCCATACGGGCGCATTACCGCTACACAATCACGTGCCTTAAAAAAGAATTATCAGATTGTAATGTGGGATGTACTAACCTGTGATTTTGATAAAAACTTGAATGTTGAGGTTGCCCTTGATAATTGCATAAGACTAACGGAAGAAGGGTCAATCGTTGTTTTTCATGATAGCGAAAAGGCTGCTGCAAATATGATGCGCATGCTGCCTTCCATGCTCAGCCATTTTTCTGAAAAAGGATTTACCTTTGATGCCCTATGAGTCATTGGTTAGTTTACATATCAGTTATCTTGCTTTGTTTGTACATAAGCCTTCAGCTTTTAAATATGGCGGCCACGCTGTGGCATAAAGCAGACGAGGCGCCCAAAAAACCAACGGATGATGAATTGCCTTTAATCAGTGTTCTGGTAGCTGTACGAAATGAGTCGAAGCATATTATCCGCTGTTTGAATGCTTTAAATAAGCTAGATTATCCAAAAGAAAAAATTCAATTCTTGATTGGTGAAGATCAGTCTGAGGACAATACTGCTGAATTAATTAATGCATTTATTGCCGATAAGTCATCATTTAAAATGGTGCCGATAGCAGGCAACCTAGGCAAGGCCAAAGGCAAAGCCAATGTGCTGGCACATTTGGCACATCTGGCAACCGGTGAAATTTATCTGATAACCGATGCCGATGTGGCTGTTCATGAAAAGTGGGCGCGAGAAATGGTGGGTTTTTTCAGCAATAATATTGGCATTGTTTCCGGAACTACTATTGTTGAAGATAATGGCACTAGAATGGGCCGTATGCAGGAGATAGACTGGATGTATTTTATGGGCTTGCTGCGCAGTTTTGGCTTTTACGGCTTAAAATGCACGGCCATCGGGAATAATATGGCTATTACCAAGGATGCATACTGGAGCACAGGAGGGTATGAGCATATAGATTTTTCTGTAACAGAAGATTTTAAACTTTTTAAAGAAGTACGTGCGCATGGTTTTGATACCTTAAACATAATGAACAAGAACGTAATCAATCGTTCGGCTCCAGTTGATGATTTTCAATTGTTGATGCATCAGCGCAAGCGCTGGCTGGTAGGGGCAAGAGAATTGCCTTTATATTGGTGGATCTTTTTCGGCATTTTCGGGTTATTTGGTCCGGCAATTATCGTACTGTTTTTATACAGCCTTAAATTGGGTCTGATTTTTTACGGCATCAAACTGCTGCTGCAATCCTTATCGGTTTATATGCTAAAAAGTAAAATAGATTCACGTAAAAATTTTGATTACCTCCTCACCTATGAGGTATACAGCATTTGTGTTGCTTTGTGTACGCAGATATTTTATTTCCTGCCTTTCAATTTTAAGTGGAAAAACAGAACCTATCACGTATAACAAAGTGAATCAACAGATGCACTAATCACCCTACTAAACAAAAAAGCCGTCCCTAGAAATCGGGACGGCTTTTTTTATGTGTTAAGCATTGGCTTCCGGTTGTGTCGGATTGCTATCTCCTTCCGGTCTTTCCCTGCGCTCTCTTCTGGGAGCCTCTGTAAAACCTTCAGGTTTTGGCAACAATGCCTTACGCGACAACTTGAGCTTACCTGTTTTCTTATCTATCTCAATCAACTTCACCTTTATTTCTTCACCTACCTGCAAAACTCCTTCCATGCTAGGCAAACGTTTCCAGCTTATTTCACTGATGTGCAACAAGCCATCTTTACCCGGAAGAATTTCTACAAATGCACCAAAGTCAACAATGGTTTTTACTTTACCTACATACTCATCACCAACAACAGGCACTGCCACAATACCCTTAATAATGTTTACTGCTTTTTGCATGCTCTCACCATTGGTGGCGGCAACTTCTACAATACCATTATTATCTACTTCAGTAATGGAAATGGTTGTACCCGTGTCTTTTTGTATGCCTTGAATTACTTTGCCTCCTGGGCCAATTACTGCACCTATAAACTCCTTATCAATTATAATGGTTTGTATGCGTGGTGCGTGTGGTTTGTAATCTGGATTTGGTTTGGCAATGGTTTTGTTCATTTCACCCATAATGTGCAAACGACCAGCCTTAGCCTGATTTAATGCCTCATTAACCATCTCCCATTTTAATCCGTTGATTTTAATATCCATTTGGCAAGCCACAATACCTTTGCTTGTACCTACCACTTTAAAGTCCATATCACCCAAATGGTCTTCATCTCCTAGAATGTCGGACAACACAGCGTATTTTCCTGTTTTTTCATCGGTGATTAAGCCCATCGCTATTCCGCTAACGGCATCTTTAATTTTTATACCGGCATCCATTAATGCAAGAGATCCTGCGCAAACAGTAGCCATTGAAGATGAGCCGTTAGATTCTAAAATATCAGAAACAATACGAATGGTATAAGGGCTTTCCTCTAAACCTGGCAACACCCTTTTTAATCCGCGAAGTGCCAGATTTCCATGACCGATTTCTCTTCTTCCTGGACCCCTGTTGGGTTTTACCTCTCCGGTGGAAAATGAAGGGAAATTATAATGCAGCAGGAATTTTGAATAGCCTGCATTCATTGGTGCATCCAATAATTGCTCATCAAGTTTCGTTCCCAACGTAACGGTTGTTAGCGATTGTGTTTCTCCACGGGTAAATACTGCCGATCCATGTGCAGCAGGCAGGTAATTTACCTCACTCCAAATGGGGCGTATCTGATCCAAGTTGCGACCATCCAAACGTGTTCTCTCGTTTAAAATCATGGCGCGCACTGCATCATACTCTACATGGTGAAAATATTTATTCATTAAAAACTTATCAGGACCTGTTTCGCTGCCTTCCGGATAATTTGCTGCTACAAACTCCTCGCGTATGATTTTAAATGCCGCACTTCTTTCAGATTTTCCTAACCTTGATTTGGCTGCAGCATACACTTTATCGTAAGCAAAATCACGAATTTTCTTTTCCAGATCTTCATCATGGCGCTCATGATTGTATACGCGCGCAGGCTTGCGTCCGCCAAGC
>JBIIGU010000006.1:0-12785 GCA_044236275.1 Bacteroidia bacterium
GTTGGAACCGGTTGTGCATCAATGATTAAAGAAAAAACAATAAAAATTATCAGGCCAAAACACTTCTTCATACCACGAAAATAGGGCACTTACAAGATAAGCCTATTCGTTTCAGCGTGCGTTTTCCCACAACTGTATAGTTTATTAATCAAATTATTACTACCTTCATAAAAATGTCGGCCTATGAAAACACGTATCTTTTTATGTTGCTTTATTCCTTTTGTTGCGCAGGCAGGCGGTTTTGGCACAGGGTTGCACAATGAACTGCTATACCTTTATATTTCCTTAATAACGCTGGTAGCCGTAATTATTGTTACCGATCAATTCCTCAAATACATCTTTCGCAAAATGCGGGAAAGAGAAGCTATTGAGCATGAACAACAACAAAATGAGCAGCCACTTTAAGCAAAAGTCCTCATTCCATTCACCTTTGGTTTCTGATATTAAATTCTAAATTTGCTCGTTAAGTACCTGCAAATTATTTGAACATGACTCGTTATTTTTTCTTGCTTGTTGCAACCTTGTTTGTTTTTCATTCTAATCAGGCGCAACTGCATTCCAACCAGCCTTCTGTTTTAAAAGAAACACCCAAATGGACCATAACCGCTGACAAGAAGGAGGTAAAAGTTGGTGAAGAGTTAACCCTTACACTTACCAGTATTATTGAAAAAGACTGGTATATGTACTCCAATGATTTTGATCCAAACCTGGGCCCTATAACCGCTGAAATCAATTTTAAGAATGATGCCTCCTATAAGTTAGTAGGCAAAACCACACCCGTGGGCTCCAAAAAACATTTTGAAGAGGTATGGAATGGAACTGTTTCTGTTTTTACGGGTAAGGCCATTTTTAAACAGAAGGTTAAAATTTTATCTGTTAAACCCAAGATTAAGGTATCTCTTTATTTTCAGGAGTGCTCTGAAGTAACCGGTGTTTGTATGCCCCCTTTCGATCAGGAATATGAAGTAAAAGACGTATTTACGGTAATTAACCCTGATCAAGCAGCTGAATCTAAAAACACTCAAATTGATTCGGTAATTACTGATGTAATAGCTGCCGGGATAGATTCATCAACCGCTAAAAATGTTGCAACTGATGCTGCCGAAAAGATGAGTGCATCAGATACAACGCACCCAAACAAAAATGTCTTAACCTTTTTGTTTCTTGCATTTATAGCAGGCTTGGTAGCTGTTGCAACACCTTGCGTTTTTCCAATGCTCCCTATGACAGCCGGATTCTTTTCTAAGAAAAGTGAAACCAAGAGTCAGGCTGCCATTAGAGCAAGCACATTTGGCCTTTCCATTATTGGTATATACGCCTCGCTGGGTTTGGTATTTGCCTTTTTTGGATTAGGCCCTGATTTTGGAAACTGGCTTAGCACACACTGGCTACCCAATATCTTGTTCTTTATCATCTTCATGGTTTTTGCAGCTTCTTTTTTGGGTTTGTTTGAAATTACCCTACCTCATCAATTGGTTAATAAAGTTGATGCAAAATCAAGTATGGGTAATTTTGCTGGGTTGTTTTTTATGGCTTTTACTTTGGTATTGGTTTCATTTAGTTGTACCGGCCCCATAGTAGGTAGTTTGCTGATTGAAGCTGTTGGTGGAAAGTTTTTGAAACCTTTACTGGGGATGGCTGCATTCGGCTTTGGCCTGGCACTGCCATTTACTTTGTTTGCTATATTTCCAAGTTTTCTTAGCAACCTTCCAAAATCCGGTGGCTGGCTAAATTCGGTTAAAGTGGTTCTAGGATTTATTGAAATTGCATTTGCATTTAAGTTTTTATCAACCGCAGATGTGGTGTATCACTGGGGCATTCTTGACCGTGAAATTTATCTGAGCATTTGGATTGTGCTGGCGTTTTTATTGGGCATGTACCTGCTGGGTAAAATTAAATTTAGCCATGATAGTGATTTGCCTTATGTAAGTGTGCCACGTTTTGGACTCGCCCTAATTTCTTTTTGCTTTGGCGTTTATATGATTCCGGGGTTATTTGGTGCACCACTCAAAGGTCTTTCAGGCTTATTGCCACCTATGCAAACACAGGATTTTATTTTAGGCACATCAACTCCTGCTACTCCTGCAACACATCCAAACACAACAGCTGGCTCACAAATAAAACATTCAGATTTCCTACACTTGCCGCATGGCTTAACCGGCTACTTTGATTATAAACAGGCTTTGGAAGAATCTCGTAAACAAAACAAGCCTATCTTTATTGACTTCACCGGGCATGCCTGTGTGAATTGCCGTAAAATGGAAGAGTATGTATGGGCCAAGCCGGAAGTGTTAAAGCGCCTGCAAAATGATTTTATCATTGTATCGCTCTATGCGGATGAAAGAAAAGAGTTGCCCGAAGGTGAATGGTATACTTCACCACGTGATGGCAGAATTAAAAAAACCATTGGCGAACAAAATCAGGACTTACAAATTAGCAAATACAATTTCTCTGCACAACCGCAATATGTAGTAATTGATGCGCAGGAAAATCAACTTTCAGGACCCACTTTTTTTGACACCGATGAACAAAAATTTATTGAGTTTCTGGACAAAGGGAAAAATGCATTCCAGTTAAAATAATCCTTCAAAACAAATGAGCATAAAACAACACTTTACCGAAGCACAAGATGTATTAAACAGGTTTCTTGCTGACGATAATAATTTCGTATCTCTAGAAAAGGCAGGTAGTTTAATGGCAGAGGCATTAAAAGCAGGTAAAAAAATTATTAGTTGTGGTAACGGAGGCAGCATGTGCGATGCCATGCATTTTGCAGAAGAATTAACTGGCAGATACAGAGATAATAGACCTGCGTTGGCGGCAATTTCTATTTCAGATCCTTCTCATATAGCCTGCGTAGGCAATGATTATGGTTATGATTTTGTTTTCAGCCGCTACCTTGAAGCAGTGGGAAATGAAGGTGATGTGCTATTGGCAATATCAACCAGTGGCAATTCTAAAAATGTACTCTATGCTATTGAGGCTGCAAGAAAAAAAGGAATGAAAATAGTAGGCCTTACAGGAAAAGACGGAGGAAAAATGTCAGGATTATGTGATGCCGAAATTCGCGCCCCGCAAAGCCCTTATGCCGACCGTGCACAGGAAATTCATATCAAATGCATACATTCCCTGATAGACTATATTGAAAGAAACGTGTAGTCCTAGGGTCTTGTATTTTGAATTTACTTTTTATTACTAGCTCTTTTATATGCGTCATGAAACCCAATGCCTTTTAATATTTGCGGTATGTACTTCTCTATCCGTGCCATTCTGGTTTCCGATTGTTTAGCACCTGTAAAATAGATGAGATATGCGCGCTGCCTGCCTGGGGTTAATGCATAAAAAGCTGTTTCTAGAGCGGGCAATTCTTTAAACACTTTTACCAATTCTTCAGGTAGTTTTATTGTTGCCGGTTTTGCTGTTGTTATCTTTCCGGCCTCTTCCAACCTCATTGCCTCTTTAATTAAATTAACTATTGCTTTTTCATGCTTTTTAATGTCACTTATATCATTAAACTTAAACATTCTACCCGATTGCGAATGTTCGCCTGCTTTGTTCAAAAGGCGTTTGGTATCGCTCAAAGAAGCCCCGTTAAAAAAATTTAAAGCAGCATACTCTTTAAATGCCGTTAACAACAATATATTTTTATCATGATGCATATAACAGGCCACGCCCCATTTGCATGTTTCATGCAAACCGCATAAACGCAGAATCTCTCGCATATATAATAATGCATCACGCCATGTGTTTACCTTGCATTGCGGTGTGCCACCCAAAGAGCAGCGACCACAGCCATCAATAAAATATAAATCAGCGGAGGTATTCATTATATCATTTCAATAGCTAATTTTATGTATGTGGTATAAGTTTATAGTTGCACGAATCAACCAAGTTATTCTCTCTTATATCTTTAATCATTTATTGGCATCAGCATCCACAACCCGAGAACTCTTTAACATTGCCATGCTTGTCAATGGTTCGTATGGTGCGCCCCTTTTCATTATAAAATACCTGCCATATCAATACCCCATCAAGCCATTTTTCTCTTTTTATTCTCACCCCATATTCATTGTAATAATGCCATATTCGGTGTTTCAGACCATTTTTATAGTGGCCTGTTTCTGCAATTTTGCCATTGGCATGCATCACACGATGTGTACCGTTTTGCGGAGGCGCTGCAGTATTAAATGCCTGTAATTCATATGTATAACAGCACTGAAGCAGTAGAAATGTAGTTAAAATAATTTTGAAATATTTGAGCATAAATGCCTTAAATGCATTCAAAATTACAAACATTTCTTATTTTAGCAGACTTATCTTTAATCAATTAAACGCTTTGATATCGCATCTGGAAGGAAAACTGGTAGAAAAAACCCCCACCTATTTAGTGGTGGAGTGTTCAGGTGTTGGTTATGAGGTAAATATATCATTAAACACCTTTGAAAAAATAGCAGAGAGCGAACGGATTAAAGTACTTACCTGCCTGATTATCAAAGAAGATGCGCATATCCTCTATGGATTTGCCGATGAAGAAGAGCGAACCTTGTTTAAACAGCTTATTTCCGTTAGCGGAGTTGGTACCAATACTGCCCGCCTAATGCTCTCCTCGCTTAAGCCAGGAGATATTAAGCAGGCAATAAGCGCAGGAAACTGGGCGTTAATTAAAACGGTAAAGGGCATAGGCGAAAAAACCGCTCAGAAAGTGGTTATTGATTTAAAAAATAAAATGAAGAAGGTTGAATCTGCGGAAGGTTTCAGTTTTGCTACCGACAAAAATACCAAAATGGAAGAAGCCCTTTCAGCGCTTGTTATGCTTGGCTTTAGTAAGGCTGAAGCTGAAAAAGGGCTTATCAAAATTAAACAGCAGAACCCCGAATATACAGTTGAACAATTGGTTAAAAACACCCTAAAAATTCTTTGATGGCGCATCTTTACTTTGTCAAGTAAATCGGGATTTAAGTACATATCATTTTCATCTGCCTTTGCCTTCTTCATCACGCTGGTGTGGGGGGCTACGCCTGCTATTTTGCCTGAAAATGACACCAAAAATCGTGATTTCAAAATTGTGCTCCCGCCTGATTCTTCAGCTCAAGACACCAGCCGCAAGCCACTAAAGTTTCCAATTAAAGACCGTAATCCTTATGAGCGGGGATCAAAACGTCATCCGCTTGACTTATCAGAACCATCTAATATCACCGAAAAGTATGCGCTCGATTCTTCTGAAAACCGATACAATTACTCTTCCCAAATTGGCAATTCAGAATATCGCATGCCGGCCTCGGTAACTATTGCTGAGCAACTGAAAGCAGAAAATAACCGACAAAACATTGCATACTTCAGACAAAGGGCTCAGGCCAATAATATGGCAAGTGGCAGCGGTATCATACCACCACTCAAAATTGGTCCTAAAATTTTTGAACGCATCTTTGGAAGTGGGGTTATTGATATTAGACCAAGAGGTACGGCAGAGCTTATTTTTTCCGGCAACTTCAATACAGTAAAGAATCCTGCATTTGCTCCTCAACAGCAAACCATCGGGCAATTCGATTTCAGACAAAAAATACAGCTAAGCGTTCAAGGCAGTATTGGCGATAGATTAAAAGTAAATCTAAACTATGATACCGAAGCCACTTTTGATTTTGAAAACCAGGTAAAGCTTGATTATGCAGGAAAAGATGATGACATCATAAAAAAGATTGAATTGGGTAATGTTAGCCTTCCGCTAAACTCCTCTCTTATTCAAGGCAGCCAAAGCTTATTTGGTGTAAAATCCGTTATGCAATTTGGAAGATTAACCATGACTTCCATATTTACACAACAAAGGGGCAGAACAACCGAAACAGAAATACAAGGAGGCGCACAATCCACTCGATTTGATATACAAGGTGATAATTATGATATGAATCGCCACTTCTTCCTATCTCATTATTTTAGGGATAATTATGATCAGTGGTTGTCAAACCTTCCAATTATAGGCTCACCTGTTATCATTAACCGTGTAGAGGTTTGGGTAACAAACCGTACCGGTGCTTTTGATAACTCTAGAGATGTGGTTGGATTTGCAGATATGGGTGAAGCATCGAGAAGAGACAATAAAAACTGGAATGTAAATCCGATTCCGTTTGATACGTTTCCCAATAACCTTACAAATGGCTTATATGATTACCTGCTAGGCCGTTCATTAAACACCAATAAGGATGCTCTGCGTTCTTCCTTTGACGTGCAAAATCAGTTGCTGCGTGATCAAAATCAAACAAAACTTCAGCCTATCTCCCAATATCAAATGATTAATTATTCAAGATTATTAAGTGCAAGTGAATATACTATAAATCCAAGGCTGGGCTATATCTCATTAAATCAAACCCTGAACAATGATGATGTACTTTGCGTAGCTTATGAATATACATTAAATGGCAAGGTTTATAAGGTAGGGGAGTTTACTACTGATGTGCCTGTAAATGCACAACAACCCAATGTGCTTTTTACCAAAATGCTAAAGGGGCCATCGCTTAGGCCTGATTTACCTATCTGGGATCTAATGATGAAAAATATTTATTCATTAGGAACATTTGGTGTACAGCAAAAAGATTTTCGCCTCAATATTATTTATGCAGATGACCCATCAGGAGCAGATTTAAATTATATACCTGCGCAAAATGAACCCGCTTTAATTGGTGTGCCTTTGGTGAGTGTATTTAATCTGGATAATCTAAATACCCAGCAGGAAAGAGCACCTGACGGTTTGTTTGATTTTATTGAAGGAGTTACCATCAATACGCAACAGGGCCGTATTATTTTTCCAATGGTTGAGCCTTTTGGAACTTATTTGCAAAGAAAATTTGTAAACGATCCTTCGCGCGCACGTTACTATTGCTTTTATGAGCTGTATGACTCTACCCGCTTTGCGGCCATACAACTGCCGCAGTACAATAAATTTTTTCTACGCGGAAGTTATCAGGGGCAATCAACCAATGAAATATCACTCAATTCAACAAATGTGCCGCGAGGCTCCGTAAGGGTTACTGCCAATGGTGCGCCTCTTACCGAAAATGTAGATTTCACTGTTGATTACAATATCGGGCGCGTGCGCATCATCAATACAGGATTGCTAAACTCCGGTGCCATTATCAAAGTATCATCAGAAAGTAATTCACTCTTTAGCATACAGCAAAAAACACTGATGGGTTCAAGGTTTGATTACAAGGTAAACCGTGATTTCCTGCTTGGCGGAACGGTATTGTGGCTAAATGAGCGGCCACTAACACCAAAAGTAAACCTGAATGAAGAACCCATCTCCAATGTAATGATAGGGCTTGATGGCTCCTATAAAACTGAATCGCGTTTAATCACCAAAATTGTTGACGCCTTACCTTTTATTGAAACCAAAGAAAAATCTGATTTAACCTTATCTGCAGAGTATGCCCGCTTATTTCCAGGGGTGCAAGGCGCGCTTGCGCAAGGAGGAACTGCTTATCTAGATGATTTTGAAGGAAGCGAAACACAGATTGATTTGCGCGGAACCAACAATTGGGTTCTAGCCAGCACACCTCAGGGTCAAACCGATTTATTTCCTGAAGGAAATTTATTGAACGACTTAACTTATGGTTTCAGACGCGCACAACTATCTTGGTACTCCATACCCACAAATTTTTATCAGGAAGGAAATCCATTTAGGCCAACCAATATAACTGACGAAGAATTATCCAATCACCGGGTAAGGCAAATATTTGTAAATGAGATTTACCCAAGCAGGCAAATACAGCAAGGCATGCCGCAAAATATTGCCACACTTGATCTTGCGTTTTATCCAAAGGAGAGAGGCCCTTTTAACTACACCCTTTCAGGCCTTAATGCAGACGGAACACTGAAGGATCCTAAGAATAACTGGGGTGGGCTTATGCGCAAAATAGATCAGAATGATTTTGAAGCCGCCAATATTGATTATATTGAAATATGGATGCTCGATCCTTACCTGTCTAACCCCAATCAAAATGACCGCGGACAACTTTATATAAACCTGGGTAATATTTCTGAAGATGTACTGCGCGATAATCGCAAAGCTGCAGAAAATGGTTTGCCTAGAGCCAATGACCTCAGCTTGGCAATTGATACAACAGTTTGGGGACGGGTTACCAGACAACCGGTAATTAACTACGCCTTTGATGCCGACCCTGCCTCCAGAGAATTGCAAGATGTTGGATTAGATGGGCTGAATGACGAAGGTGAGCGCTTACACTTTAGCAATAATTATCTCCAACAAGTAGCCAATCTCTATGGAACTGCATCTGTTGCCTATCAGCTTGCAAACGAAGATCCATCAAAAGATAATTTTCAATTCTACCTCAATGTAAACTCTCCATCTATATTAGACCGCTTCCGCTATTTTTCAAATACACAGGGCAACTCACCTGTATCTACAGCATCTCCGCCACCCGTTGCAACAAACCTTCCAGATATGGAAGACATCAATAGAGATTATACATTAAACGATATTGAAGAATATTATCAGTATAGAATTGATATCAGCAAAGAAAGATTGGTTGTTGGGCAAAATTATGTAACCGATAGTGTGGTTACACCTGTAAGGCTAGAAAATGGAACCACCGAGCAAGTAACATGGTATCAGTTAAAAGTGCCCATCCGAGAATATGAAAAACGAGTTGGGCAGATTCTAGATTTTAAGTCCATTCGTTTTATGCGCGTATTTATGCGCGGCTTTGAAGACCAGATGGTATTGCGTTTAGGTGCGTTTCAATTGGTACGTGCCGATTGGAGAAAATATTTGGGCAGCTTGGAGCAAGGCAAAGAAAATAAACCCAGCGATCCGGATGATGATACAAAGTTTGTGGTATCTACAGTAAACATAGAAGAAAATCGATTCCGTGTGCCTTTGCCTTATATTACGCCTCCGGGCATACAACGTGAACTTGATTTTAGTGCGCCTCAAGCCATTCAACAAAATGAACAATCATTATCGCTTCAGGTTTGTAACCTTAAAGATGCAGATGCAAGAGGTGTGTTTAAAAATGTAACTAATGTAGATTTAAGAAGATACGGTAAGCTACGCATGTTTGTGCATGCCGAAGGTGCTGCCTTAAATGATGGCGACCTTACTGCATTTGTGCGCCTGGGTACCGACCTTACCAATAATTATTATGAATATGAAATACCGCTGAAAGCATCTATGTTGGGGGATGCGGGTGCAAACAATATTTGGCCGGCAGAAAATGAAATGATACTTGAGCTGGAGGAGTTTATCAATACAAAGATTCAAAGAACCAATGCCAGCCATCCCTTTACTGCGGTTTATACCAGAGATCTTGGCGGCAATAAAAAAATAAGGGTAGTAGGCTTACCGGATTTGAGCAATGTAAGAGTTATGATGCTTGGCGTGCGCAACCCAAGAGCATTTCCGGGCAGCAACGATGATGGTTTACCCGAGTGCGCAGAAATTTGGTTTAATGAAATGCGTGCAACTGAATTTAACAACAATGGCGGTTGGGCAGCAACAGCAAGGGCTCAGATTAAGCTGGCCGACTTTGGCAACATGCAGCTGGCAGGGAATTTAACAACGGTTGGTTTTGGTGGAATTGATAAAAAGATAAACGAACGCACATTCGATGACACCTATCAATATGATGTGCAGGGTAGTTTCGAATTAGGAAAATTTTTTCCTGCAAAACTAGGTATCTCTATTCCGATATTTTTATCTTATGGCAATACCTTGGTGAGACCATTTTATAATCCGCTAAATCCGGATACACGACTGCAAAAAGAAATTGATGAAACAACAAATGAAGAGCGCAGAGACAGAATTTCGCGTGCTGCTGATGATTTTACCGCAAGACGAAGTTTGAACTTTACCAATATTAGAAAAAATAGAGTAGGTGCAGCCAAAGCGCATGTTTGGGATATTGAAAACTGGACATTTACTTACTCATTCAGCGAAACCTTCAGAAGAAATCAGACAATGGAATATTATATTCTTCAAAACTATAAAACCATTACTGCATACCAATATAGCTTTAATCCCAAGGCATGGGAGCCCTTCAGCAAAATCATCAAATCAAAACAACTTACCTTACTCAAGGACTTTAACTTAATGTTCCTGCCACAAGCATGGGGTGCAAGGCTTGAAACCGACAGGCGATATGGTGTTACGATAAACAGGAATAATGATAATCCATTAACATTGATACAACCGTTGTACGATAAGATGTTTACCATGACCCGCTACTATGAATTCAGCTATAGCTTGTCAAAAAGTTTGAGACTTGATTACAATGCAACTGTATTGGCCCGTGTTGATGAACCATTAGGCCAAATAGATGAAAATACACCTGCCAAGCGCGACTCTATGTGGAACAATTTTTGGAATGGTGGCCGCCTGATGCAATATGATCAAGCAATTAGATTTAACTACAATATCCCATTAAATAAAATACAGCAACTCAATTTCATTTCGCAATCTGCCTATAGCTACACGGTAAACTACCAGTGGAAACAAGCTCCTCCGGCTGCAGACAGTTTAGGCAATACCATATCCAATGCCAAAACTGAAGCATGGAACTTTAACCTGAACATGAGCTTGCTTTACAACAAATGGAAATTTCTGCGTGATATTAATAATCCTGCAAAGAAAACTCCACGCAAGCCTGCAGATGAGGAAGAAGAGAAAAAAGAGCCAAACAAAAAAGATATAAAAACAAAAAAGAAAAAAGAAGATAATAGCCCAAAAAATTATGGCCCACTTGTGCGCATACCTGTTAAAATTATTACCAGCTTAAAGAATATAACCTTTGCACATACCACGAATAAAGGTGTAGTGCTGCCGGGTTTTAAAACCAGGCCACAATACCTTGGGCAAAATTTTGATAATGATGGGCCCGGATTTGATTTTATCTTGGCTATGCAAGACGACAATTACAGATTCAGGGCAGCTGAAAATGGCTGGCTAAGCAACGATCCAAGGATAACCAATTTTTACACCGAAGACTTCAGAGAAAATATAACAGGAAGAGCAACCCTTGAACCCATTACCGACTTTAGGATAGAATTAAATATGCAGAGCCAACGCTCTCTTCAAACCAGTGTTTTGTTCCGTTATGATAGCATAAGAAAAGAATTTGTTGATGTAAATATTCCTACACAAACAGGTAATTTTTCCATCACCTACAACGCGCTGGCAACAGCATTTACTGACCCAGCCGAAGTTTTTAAACGCTTTCAGGAAAATCGTTTAGCCATTGCCAATCGTTTAGGTCAGAATCCTGAACTTCCGGGTGGTGCAGCAGACAGTACCGGTTTCCCGCGCGGATATAGCCGACTTTCTCAGGAAGTATTGATACCTGCGTTTCTCTCTGCATATGGAGGTGAAAATGCTTCAAATATTGGCCTTTCTCCATTTCCTAAAATACCTGATCTAAACTGGCGTATTACCTATAATGGATTAACCAAAATTGAATTGATTAAGGAATATGCAAGCAATGTTACCATCTCCAATCAATATACATCAAATTATAATGTTGGCGCTTTCCAAACCATCCTACCTGGTGATACCAATGCCTCACCCAGTTTCACGGGAGATTATGCCTCCAAGTATCAAATCAGGCAAATATCCATAACTGAAAGGTGGGGACCTTTTATTGGTGTTGATATCACATTTGTAAATAATATTCAGGCTAAGGTTGAGTATAAAAAAGACCGCACAATGAACTTTACCCTTACCAATGGTCAGCTAAATGAACAAACAGGAAGCGAGTGGGTAATAGGTGCCGGCTACAGGGCAAGCAAACTTGCAATACCTATGCTAGGTGGCGGAGGACGAAGACTGGTTCTTGAAAATGAGGTAAATTTCAGAATTGATTTTTCTATCAGGAATAACCTTACAAAAATTCGCTACCTCGATAGAGAATCCAACGACCCGGTGCAAGGCCAGGTGATTTATGATTTGAAACCACAAATTGATTACAATTTTAATGAAAAGCTAATGATGCGTATTTTTTACAGTTACAGAAGAACCGATCCTGCAACATCAAACTCTTTCCCAACCATCATTCAAAGCGGTGGTATTTCCTTGCGATACACCATTCAGTAATTTATTCTTCTTCCAAAATGTATCTTGATTTTATGAGCTGCATTTGAAACGTACTGTTTGATATTCAAACATATTTATATATTCGTTTAAACTTAAAATAATAAAATTATGAAAAAAGTACTACTCATCTGTGCAACATTATTGATTTACACCCTTGCATCTTCGCAAACCAGATTTCGCGACAGTGTTTTTGCCAGCGTAAAGGTTGATAGTAATGTGGCTTATGGAACCAATAACACTTTTTTGGGTGTGCCTCAAAATCTGGTAATGGATATTTATCAGCCCGAAGGCGATACTGCCACTTCTCGCCCTGTAATTGTTATTGCGCATGGCGGCTCATTCATTAATGGTGATCGCAGGTTGCCGGATGTGGTGCATCTGTGCAAACAATTTGCAAAAAGAGGTTATGTAACTGCATCCATTCAATATCGCCAAGGAATAAATCCATTTTCAGGACTTGGCTTTGAAACCGAATTTACACACGCTGTGTGGAGAGGACAACAAGACGGCAGAGCAGCTGTGCGTTTTTTGCGTAAGCATGCTGCAACAGGAAATAGTTATAAAATCAATCCAGGTATTATCTATTTCGCTGGTGTATCAGCAGGAGGTGTGCTAGGATTACAAATGACATTTTTAGACAAGCCATCAGAACTGGCAGGTTTAGGTGTAGATACCACCTTACTAGGAG
>JBIIGU010000203.1:0-3376 GCA_044236275.1 Bacteroidia bacterium
TCTGTGGTTAACGGAAACAAATATGTAGAAATGGTTAGAGAGGCCGTGAAAAATGAAAATGCCGGAATCTTAATTATCAGTGCAGCCATAGAATCTGAAATTACCCAATTGGAAAGTTATGAAGACCGCATGGCATTCCTTAGCGACTTGGGATTATCAGAGTCTGGCGTTTCCAAACTAATTAAAGAAGCGTATAAGCTGCTTAATTTGATAACTTATTTTACAGCAGGGGTGCAGGAGGTTAGAGCATGGACCATCACAACCGGAACCAAGGCTCCGCAGGCCGCAGGCGTAATTCATACTGATTTTGAAAAAGGCTTTATCAGAGCCGAAGTAATTAAATACAAAGATTTTATTGAGCTGGGCTCCGAAGCAGCCTGTCGTGATGCAGGAAAGCTAGGTGTAGAGGGCAAGGAGTATGTGGTAGGAGACGGAGATGTGATGCATTTTCGTTTCAATGTGTAAACAACCCCTGCTATCATTTAAAATTTCTTAATTTTATTCTCTCCTGCCATTTTGGATGCTTTCCTTCGTTTTGGTATTGTAACAAAACGAAAACAAATGATAACGAATGTAACTGATACCAACTTTGATGCGTTGGTGCTAAACAATGAAATGCTTGTTGTAGTAGATTTCTGGGCTAACTGGTGCAAACCTTGCCTTGAACTGGGTAAAACACTTGAAGAATTAGCTCCCACATTCGAAGGAAAAGCTATGATTGCTAAACTAAACGTAGCTCATAATCCTGTAATTTCCACACGTTATATGGTGCTGGGTTTGCCTACCATACTGATTTTTAAAAACGGAGAAATCGTAAATAAAATAACAGGAAAATGTTCTAAAAACGCGATTGAGAAAGCAATAATCCAACAACTCTAAATGCCCACTTTCATTAAGAACATAAAGTTAAAACCCTCCTATAAATATCTTAAAACGCTGGTTTACAGATTATCTAATAAAATGGGGTTACTTCGCAAATAGGTTGCGAAGCCGTTGAAAAACTTTGCATACAGAAATTCAAACTAAAACAGAAACGTATGCAAACCATTACAAAAAATCTTAACACTGTTAAGCCCTTACAATTAATTGATGAAGCCACAGTAGCAATTGCAACTTGTCGCTATGAAGAAGCCCTACACCTGCTCAACACCTTTTTATTGTTTCAACCCGGAAATTTAGATGCCCGCTTAAAAAAGGGATTGTGCTATTTATACAATGAGCAATTCGATGAAGCAAGGCAATTGTTTAATGAAGTTTTGGATGAAACAGGAGGATACGCTGAAGCCTATTACTGTTTTGCAGAATATTATAAAGTAATGCTCGATTATGATTTTGCATTAACCTATATAACAGATGCACTTATTCTGGATGAGGAAAACGCAACCTATCACCGGCTAGCTGCAGAGCTATGCTACCTTCAGCAAGATTATATTGAATCTTTTGGTTTAATTAATAAGGCAATAGTCATTAACTCTTTTAAAGAAGAGTATTATTATTGGCGTGCCATCATACTGGTGCGTTTAAACAAATTGCATGTTGCCATAAATGATTTAAACAGATCAATCAGCATTAATCCTCAGTTTACAGAGGCATACCGCAAACGCGCGCATCTGCGCATGCGCACAGGAGAAGTTGATGCTGCATTGCAAGATTTGAAAACTGCTCAAAGATTGGAACTGCTACAGGCAGAACAGACACGCCATGCAGCATGATAAAAATTAGCTTTTGTTGATTGATTATAGCCTAACCCCTTGCACCATTTGGTGTTAAAGGGGTTTATGGCATTAGCGATAAATAGCTAAAAAATTAAATAAGTTGCACAGTTAACGATACAGGTGTATATTTGCCAACTGTTTAATCAGTAAAATGTTCTTTAAAATTCATTTAGAATAAAAAATATATCGCGGAGTGGAGCAGTGGTAGCTCGTTGGGCTCATAACCCAAAGGTCCCAGGTTCGAGTCCTGGCTCCGCAACCAATTAAAAAGCCATCAACCGATGGCTTTTTTGTTTTTATTAGCTGCGTTAAGCCGAATAAGGCTTCTGAATCCAGATAATAGAATCATTGATCCAACTTATTCAGATTTTTTTATCTTAGTTTCTGGTTTAACCTGATTTTTTAATCCTGTATATGTTACTTATTCAATGAAAATTATAATTTCACTAATCGTTTTATTTTTTAACATTACCCTATTGAGCGCACAAATACATATCTATAAAGGTCGCAATACCAACAGCAGCGACATTATTTATACATGGGATGGCAAACACCTGTATAAAGGACGCAATACCAACAGCAGCGATATACTATACACGTTTGACGGCAAGCACCTCTACAAAGGCAGAAATACAAATAGCAGCGATATATTATATACGTTTGATGGCAAACATTTGTACAGAGGGCGAAATACAAACAGCAGTGATATTTTATTTACGTTTGATGGCAAGCATGTATATCAGGGCCGAAATACAAACAGCAGTGATATCATCCATACGTATGACGGCAAGTATTTTTACAGAGGCCGAAACACCAATAGCAGCGATATCATACTCACATCTGATGGAAGGCTTCCATTGTTTCTATTCATCATATAATAAAAAAAAGCCCCTTGCAAAGGGGCTTTTCTATTCAATTATTTTTACCGATACTATTCTACCTGCATATCAACCCTTCGATTTCTTGCACGTCCCGCCTCTGTTGAGTTGGAAACAAGAGGCCTGCTGGAGCCATAGCCATTAGCAGAAATACGCGAGGCTTCAACTCCTTTGCTTACCAAATATGTTTTAACAGCGTCTGCCCTGCCCTGAGATAATGAAATGTTCATGAGTGAATCACCAACATTATCTGTGTGTCCATCTATTCTGAATAAAAATATTTCATTATCTACAAGCAATTGAGCAAGCTTATCAAGTGCAGGAAAAGAAGTGGCCTTTATAATTGCTTGTCCGGTTTCGAACTGAAGATTTTTTATGCCATCATTTATTACCATCAGCTGCCCTTTGGTAGCCTGCACAGGGCATCCGTTATTGGCAGCTCTACCGGCTTGTGTCGGGCATTTATCCAAATAATCCGGGATGCTATCTTTATCAGTGTCCATTGCTCGTCCGGAGCCATCTACTAGAGCGCCATCAGGCGTGTTGGGCTCCTTATCAAATACATCGGAAACCCCATCTCCATCACCATCATTTTTGTAAGATTCTCTGAAAGCATGTATCAATGAATCACTTTTCCTTTTGTTTTCTTCCAGCTTTTGCTCAAAGCTGTTGCGCATTGATTCAAAAGAAGCAGCATGCTCGCGCTTCATATCTTCCATTTTCTGATTGGTTTCATTTCTTGTTTTTATCAACTCATCATAAACCTGTTCGGCAGGCTCAACC
>JBIIGU010000204.1:0-3374 GCA_044236275.1 Bacteroidia bacterium
ATTGAATAATATCTCATCTAAAGCACTTCTAAATTCATTGGCCGTTTTTGTGTCGCCCTTTTGCCGGGCTAGTAATTGCCCTTTCTCCAGCATTTGTATGGCCTCATGCTCATTACCATTTTTAATATGCAACTGCGCCAGCTGATAATATGCAGGGATGTAAGAATCATCGCCTTTGAGTACCTTCTCAAAAGCCTCCTGAGCTGCTTTCCAATCCTGCATACCTAGATACTCAATACCAAGGGCGTATTGTAAAAACAAATCCCCGGGCTGCTCCGCAAGCATGGCTAATAATTTGTTTAAGCGCTGATTTACCATTTTTTAAAAACAAAATTTAACTACTTTTGTCACCCATTCAGAAACGCGACTTTATGAAGATTTTAGTTTGTATCAGCAATGTTCCTGACACTACCACAAAAGTAACTTTTACGGATAATAACACGAAGTTTAATACGGCAGGTGTTCAGTTTATTATTAATCCGTATGACGAACTGGCCCTTACCAGGGCTCTTGAAATTACTGAAAAACAAGGAGGCTCTGTAACTGCCATTACTGTAGGGCTTGCAGATACGGAACCAAGCATTCGCAAAGCCCTTGCCATTGGTGCACAGGATGCAGTTCGCGTCAATGCAGAACCAACTGATGCCTATTATGTTGCCGAGCAAATTGCCGCATATGCCAAAACCGAGAATTACGACTTGATACTTACCGGCCGCGAATCTATTGACCATAATGGAGGTTTGGTTTGTGGTTTATTGGGTGAAATGTTGGGTATACCTTCTATTAATGTAATAACTTCTATTGAGGTTGAAAATGGCTTAGCTACAATGGAAAGAGATATTGATGGTGGTAAAGAGAAATTAACTTGTAAACTGCCTCTCGTAGCAAGTGCTCAAAAAGAACTTACCGAACCACGTATACCAAACATGCGCGGAATAATGGCAGCGCGAACAAAACCTTTAAAAGTGTTGGAGCCTGCTGCAAGCAGCCCAACCAGTGCCACTGTAATGTTTGAATTGCCCGCTGCCAAGGGTGGTGTAAAACTCATTGATGCCGCGCAGGCCGAACAATTAATTGATATTTTGCATAACGAAATTAAAGTTATTTAATAATTAGATAAATCAGGCTACAAGCCTCAATAAATTAAACCTATGAGTGTATTAGTATTTGCAGAAAGCACAGAAGGAATATTTAAGAAGTCAACTTTTGAAGCTGTGAGCTACGGTTCGGAAATTGCCAAGAACAATAGTAGCCAATGCGTGGCACTTGCTATTGGTAATATAGATGAAAGCAAATGTGCAGACCTTGCAAAATATGGTGCAGATAAAGTTATTGCTATTAAAGGCGATAAGCTTAATCAGTTTGTTGCCGAGGCTTATGCCAAAATCATCAGCCAAACTGCTGCACAAGAAAATGCAGGCGTTGTGATTATTTCAAACACTTATTCAGGAAAATCTGTTGCATCCCGTGTGGCAGCGAACTTGAAAGCAGGCATTGCCAGTGGTGTTATCTCAATGCCCGATACTACGGCAGGATTCAAAGTGCGCAGAGGCGTATACTCAGGTAAAGCCTTTGCGGATGTTGATTTAAAAACTACCGTAAAAGTGTTAGCCATTACCCCAAATACTTTTAATATCACCGAATACAATAAACCATACCAAGTTTCTAATGCTGAAGCTGCAATTAATGAGACGGATTTCATCAGCACACCTGTTGAGGTTAGTCGCGTTACAGGAAAAATTCCATTAACCGAAGCGGAAATAGTGGTAAGCGGTGGACGAGGATTAAAAGGTCCTGAAAACTGGCATTTAATAGAAAACCTAGCAGATACGCTGGGGGCTGCCACAGCCTGCTCAAAGCCTGTAAGCGATATGCACTGGAGACCGCACAGCGAACACGTAGGCCAAACAGGTATCACCATTAAACCAAACCTCTATATAGCAATAGGTATTTCAGGTGCAATCCAGCATCTTGCAGGAGTTAGCTCAAGCAAGGTAATCGTTGCCATTAATAAAGATCCAGAAGCTCCATTTTTTAAAGCCGCAGACTACGGTATAGTAGGTGATGCCTTTGAGATATTGCCAAAAATTACGGAAGCTGCAAAAAAGATTAAAGCGCAAGCTATATAATAACGCAACTAATTAATGAACTAACCGGCCATGTGCCGGTTTTTTTATGCTGAAAACTGCCGCCTTGCTTTCATCAATCTGCTTTATATTCGCAGCCGTTTGAACAAAAAGCACTACATATATATATTGTTTTGCTGGCTTTGGATTTCATATCTAAACCAGGCCAATGGGCAAGTTTCAGTGCCAAACCGCATACAGGCCATGCAAATTAATGATCGTATTGAATTGGATGGCGTACTCAATGAAGATGTATGGCTGAATGCACCACGCATAAGCAATTTTACACAAAGAGAACTAAACTACAATCAGCCCGTTTCAGAACGCACTGAAGTTGCCGTTGCCTATAACGATCAATTTCTATACATAGCTGTGTGGTGTTATGACAGCATGCCTTCAGGTATTATTGCCAAAGAACTTAGAAGAGATTTTAACTACGCACTGGATGATAATTTTATGGTGGTGATTGATACTTACAAAGACCAACGCAATGGTTTTATGTTTGTAACCAACCCCAATGGTGCCCGTGCCGACCTTCAAATATTTAATAATGGCGGCTCAACCAATGCTTTTTGGAATGCGGTTTGGGATGTGCATACCACACGAACCAATGAAGGCTGGTTTGCCGAGTTTGAAATTCCGTGGTATGCACTTAAATACAGAAATCATATAAATAATCAGGAATGGGGCATTAACTTCGAAAGAAATATCAGAAGAAAACGTGAACAGGCTTTGTGGCAAGGCTGGAGTCGAGATAACCGCATAGAACGTGTAAACCAAGCCGGAACCCTTGCGGGGTTAAAAAATCTTACACACAAACAGTTTATTGAAATAAAACCCTATGCCATTGGCGGAGGACAAACTGCTCCTGAAAAAAAGGGAGTACTTAATGGAGGTGGTGATATCAATTACCTACTCTCGCCTACTTATCGCTTAAACCTAACATTCAATACGGATTTTGCCCAGGTAGAAGCAGACCAGCAGCAAATTAATATTACCCGTTTCCCATTATTTTTTCCTGAACTGAGGGAGTTCTTTCTAGAGGGCGATGACTTCTTTAATATGGGATTTGGCGGAAATCGCATCATCCCATTCTATACACGTAAAATTGGTTTGGACAATAACCGTGAGCCTGTTCCTATTGTTGCAGGTGGACGGTTGCTTGGCAAAGAACAAAATCAAACCATTGGATTAATGAGCATACAAACCGGGGCCACTGCCCTGCAGCCTTCAACCAATTACACAGTT
>JBIIGU010000206.1:0-3357 GCA_044236275.1 Bacteroidia bacterium
AAACACTCTTGCTAACACACAGTTCTTCTTATGTAAATGACTTGTTAAACTTAGGCTTAGATGCTTCTCATATCAGACGAATAGGTTTTCCTTTAACAGCTCAGCTAATAGAGCGTGAATTGATTATTACCCAAGGTACCATTGATTGTGCTAAGTACGCATTGCAAACTGGCGTTGCCTTAAATGTGGCAGGGGGTACTCATCATGCCTTTGCCGATAAAGGCGAAGGTTTTTGTTTACTCAATGATATCGCAGTGGCAGCAAACCATCTGCTTTATAATAAGCTTTCAAGGCAAATATTGGTAATTGATTTGGATGTGCATCAGGGAAACGGTACTGCTTCCTTATTTGCAAACAAGCCTGAAGTATTTACTTTCAGTATGCATGGTAGGCATAACTACCCATTTTTTAAGGAGCAATCAGATATCGATGTAGCATTGTATGATGGCACTTCAGACGAAGAATACTTGACTGAGCTGAAAAAACACTTAGAACTAATCCAATTAAAGTGCAAGCCTGATTTTGTATTTTATCTTGCAGGTGTAGATATATTGGAAACAGACAAGTTTGGTAAATTGAAGGTGAGCATGGCAGGCTGTATGCAGAGAGATGAGATGGTTTTTGATTTTTGCAGGCAGCTTAACCTGCCCGTTGCGGTATCAATGGGCGGTGGATATAGTCCAAAAATTGCTGATATTGTTAATGCCCACTGCCAGACCTTTACTGCAGCTGATAAAATATTTTATAATTAATCTTTTCAGGGTATTGTTTTTTAGTAAAGCGTTTTATTATTTCACCCCCGAATCGGGTTAAATAATAATTAAGTAATCCTAACTTGACAATACGAATAAAATTTTAACTTTGTTTCATAGAAAAGCGCTATCAAAATGACTAAGCCAAAGAAGAGTATTTCTAAACCAGCCTCAGGTAAAACACCCAAAGCGGAATCGAAAGGTGCCAATGATTCTCCTAAGAAAAAAATTGTGGAGGACGAAGAAATGGACGATATGGACATGGATGACATGGACGTAGATTACGATAAGGGTTTTAGTTTTGATGATGAGGATGAGGAAGAGGATTTTTAAGCAAGGTGTTGCTACACTTATCGCAACACAATAACAGGCGACTGCACCACATTGCTTTTGTGCAATGCACGATCATATATCCACACGTTAATTAAGATAGTATCACTTCTTTCGTTATAAAACGGCAAGAAGAACTCAGCCTCCATTGTTCCCCTGATGGCTTTAAATTTTCCTTCGGGCGTTATATTTTCAATACGCGCAGAAAATGTTAATGTATCCTTACTCTCAGGATTAATCAGCGGTTTCCAAATTCCGTTTTTTCTTTCCAGGTACTCAACATGAAAATTATCAAAATACGGATTGGTATTTTTATTAAACGTATCAGGTATGTAATTGAAGGGGGGAAAAGTATCTTCCGGATTGAGGCCAATATCTCCATCTCCATCCTTATAGCCAATGGTAACTTTTATGAGGGTATCTTTGGTAATGGGCTCAAGTAGTAGCGCATAGTTCTTAAAATCAATCAAAGGGATATTCGGGTATATTTCACTTTCTTTGCAAGCACCTATTACTAGTATTGCAGCTATTGCTGCAAACTTACAGAGTTTTACAATGACAGAATTACCTTTTGACTTAAACAGCATATTTCATTCGAAAGTAATGAATTTTGAGGAATTGGCGCATCTGGTCTATGATTTTCAGTGTAAGGAAAATGCCATTTTTAAGTCTTTTGTTTCTTTGGCTCCTCCCTCTACTAATTATGTTTTTTTGCCGGTTGATTTTTTTAAGACCCAACAAGTAATCTGCAACGGATATAAGGCAGAAGCTATTTTTTCTAGCAGTGGCACAACAGGAATGGATCCTTCAATACATCATGTGGCTTCCTTGGCAGTTTATGAGGAGAGTTTCCTAACTGCATTTCGGCTCTTTTATGGAAACCCAACAGATTATTGCATATTAGCATTATTGCCGGGGTATTTGGAACGCAATAATTCCTCACTGGTTTATATGACTCAAAAACTCATTGAGATCAGTGCAAATCCGCTTAGTGGTTTTTACTTAAATGATTTCGAGAAATTATTTGATACACTCATTCAACTTAAAGATAAAAAAGTCATTTTGTTGGGTGTAACTTTTGCTTTACTTGATTTTGCGGAGCAGTATGCATTTCACAAACCTGACTTAATTATAATGGAAACGGGCGGAATGAAAGGCAGACGAGAGGAAATTACAAGAAACGAAGTGCATTCAACTCTTAAAAATAGCTTTGGTGTTGAGCATATACACTCTGAATATGGCATGACGGAATTGTTGAGTCAGGCATATGCTATTAAAGATGGAAGATTTTTTACCCCACCTTGGATGAAGGTTATGATAACTGATGCCAATGATCCGTTTACGACTTTGGAGTTGGGTAAAACAGGAATCATTAATGTGATTGATTTGGCCAATATTTTTTCCTGCTCATTTATTCAAACGGCTGATTTGGGCAAATTGCATTTTGATGGAAGTTTTGAAGTGCTAGGAAGATTGGATAATAGCGATACGAGAGGTTGCAGCTTGATGTATTTATAAATAGAAAACCTAATCGAACATCTGAACACCTGAGCTCCACTGCAACATAATTTTTGCCTTGGCATATTTTGCTTTTAGCTCAACAAGTTTAGCCTGTGATTCTATAAGGCTTCTTTCTCGTTGATTAACCAGAAACAGAGAACTTTCTCCGTTGTCAAATCTGGTCTCTTCAGCATTTCTGAGAGTGTTGGCATTGTTAACCAAGGTTTGCTGAATGGTAATAAGATTGCCAAGGTTTTGCAATTCATTATAAGAAGCAAGAACATTATTAACTATTTCTCTTTTTGTAAGTTGCAAATCAAAATCTGTTTGTTTGAGTTTAAAGTTTGTTGCTTGGAGTTTGCCTCTTTCTTTCCGGAGAAACAAGGAGGAGTAGAAACTTACACCGAACTTATAATTGTTTGCAAAAATATTTTCAACACCGTCACTCGCGCCACCGGTATATGTTCTGAAAGGGAAGTAATCAAAAGTTAGGCGTGGCTTTAACATTTCTCTGTTTAGCTTTCTTTCTACTTCAAGCGATGCAATCTTGTTATTTAATTTGAGCAATTCAGGATGAATTTGTTGTGAGCGGCTTACTAAATTTTGCAAAGAATCACTGCTAAGATTATAAAGTTCATTGCCAGCATTTCCGGGTACTACACCTGGTTTAAGTGCAAGCGGTTCGTTGCCATCATTCCATAAATAATTAGAGAGCAGTAACCCTGAATTGGCAAAGTCCAGTCTGGCTTCCAGTAAGAGTACCTCACGCCTTTTA